>NZ_JAFHKK010000002.1 GCF_016937535.1 Sulfurospirillum tamanense
GATGTGGTTAATTACTCATCTATGGCACTGGATTAAAGTGTATTCAGTTTTTAGAAATTTAATGATTGGCTTTGGTAAAATACTAATTATTAAACTTTGATTGACAAAGATATTATACGAAGGACGCCCATGAAAAATGTACTCATCATTAACGGACACCAATACTACCCCAACATCGCCGAAGGAAAGCTCACGCAGCTGTTCATTGACATGGCCGAAGCCTTTTTAAAAGAGAACGGTTTTAGCGTCAAACACGCCAAGGCGCAGAGTGATTACGACCCGCTTGAAGAGGTTGAGAAGTTTAAATGGGCGGATTATTTCATCATCCAATATCCTGTCTACTGGATGGGCGTGCCGTGGATGATGAAAAAATACATCGACGAAGTGTTTTCCGCGGGCGCTAACAACGGCATCTATGCTGGCGATGGACGTTCGCGCAGTGACGCAAGTAAGCGGTATGGAAGCGGAGGATTGATGCAAGATAAAAAGTACATGCTTTCTTTGACGTACAATTGCCCTGCTTCTGAGTTTAGCGACAAGGAGGGATTTTTTGACGGTTTGAGCCTCGATGAAGCCCATGTTGCAACCCACAAAACATGGCAGTTTTGTGGTGCCAAACCCCTGCAAACCTACGCGGTGCACGACATTTTCAAAGGCGATTTGAACATCGAGGCTGAAAAAGCGAAGTTTGTGGCTGTTTTGACCAAAAACTTTTTAGGATAACTGTTTCGTGTATAATACGTCCACGAAAACCAAAAAAGGATAAGTTGTGGCGTATTATGATTGGGTGTTGACGTTTCACATTATGGCCTTCATGTCGTGGATGGCGATGCTGTTTTACTTGCCCAGACTTTTTGTGTATCACGTCGAACACGCGGAAAATGAGGGCTTTAAAGAGGTCGCCAAAATCCAAGAATACAAACTCTACAAATACATCGGCTTGCCCGCATTTTGGGCTACGTTAGCCAGTGGCGTGACCATGCTCATCCTCGACCCACAGCTACTCTCAAGCGGCGGATGGCTGTACGCCAAGTTTACGGCCCTCATCGCGCTAACGTGGTATTCGTTTTCCCTAGAAACCTACCGCAAAGCTTTGGCTGATGGAACGTGTACTAAAAGCGGTAAGTTTTTCCGCGCCTACAACGAAGTCCCCACTTTTTTAGCCCTGCTCATCGTGGGCTACGTCATCTTCAAGACCTTCTCATGGGCCTTTACCCTCATCACCATCGGCATCTTCGCGGTCATCGCCGACTTGATTTTGGATGGGAAAGAGAAAAAGAAATAGGCTTACATGTAACGCCTAAAAAGTATTACTGGCGAGAAAAAACAAAGCCTTTAAAATAGTGTTCTATCAATGGCTCCAAAGGTTCTTTCTTTTCTCGCTTGGCTTGGACACTCTGTAAGGCCCGTTTTAAAAGGTATTTTTCCACGGGGTTTAGGCTCGAAAGTTTGGTAAAAAGTGGCATGGTCTCACGTAGAGAATGCAAAGGTTCATTGCGCATTTTTTCCAAAAAAAGGTACTCTATTTCTAGTACGGATTTGGTATCTTTAAAATTTAACTCCAGTAGCACAATCTGCTCTACCTCTTTACATGTAAAGCACGGCGTAAGGGTTTGCGCATAGTGAGACAAGACGACGAGGAGTTCTCGCAGTTGGTCATCATTGTCTGTGCGTAAAAGCTTATAAAGTCTTGGCTTGGTCTTTTTCCAGTTGTGTAAAGTAGCGCGAGTTACTTCATAATTTTCAACAACTTCTTTTATGCTCTTCATCAAATAGTTATCCTTCTTGATTTCAGAACATCCTAACTTCTAAATAATTAGCTATCCATTGTAGATATTATGTATTTTATTTCAAAATATTTTATGCTTACAAAAGTAAAAAGAAGATAAAATCATTTTTATCAAAATATTAGACAATTTATTTATAAACTAATACTTTTAGATAAATTATTTTATAACTGGATTTTCATGCTCTTCAATTCTTACGCTTTTATCTTCATCTTTTTACCCATTAGCTTCGGCATTTACTTTTACCTGAACCATTTACGCCTCACTACCGCTGCCAAGGGTTCTCTTGTGTTTGCCTCTTTATTTTTTTACAGTTGGTGGAACGTGCTGTATCTTCCGCTGCTTTTAGGTTCCATGTTGTTTAACTTTATCATCGGAAAAAGCTTGAGCGAAGCCAAGCGCGTGCGCCCTAAAATTCTGCTAATCATCGGTATCGTCGGCAATCTTGCCTTGCTGGGATATTTTAAATACGCTGATTTTTTCATTGCCAATGTCAATGTGCTTCTGGGTGAAGACGCACTGCCCATGCTCAATCTTGCCCTCCCGCTTGCTATTAGCTTTTTTACGTTTCAGCAGATTGCTTATTTGGTGGATTCCTACAAGGGCGAAACCAATGAGTATGATTTTCTAAATTACGCCGTCTTTGTTACTTTTTTTCCTCAGCTCATCGCGGGGCCCATTGTCCACCACAAAGAGATGATGCCTCAATTTGCAAGCCGCTGGAACAAAGTAAAAAACTACCGTAACATTGCCCTTGGGTTGTTTATCTTTTCGATGGGGCTATTTAAAAAAGTAGTCATTGCTGATACGTTTGCGGTTTGGGCGACTAACGGGTTTGACAAGGCAGAGGTCCTTACTTTTTTTGAAGCGTGGGCGACGAGTTTGAGCTACACCTTTCAACTCTATTTTGATTTTAGTGGCTACACCGACATGGCCATCGGGGCGGCTTTGTTGTTTAACATCAAACTCCCCATCAACTTCAACTCACCCTACAAAGCGCTCAATATCCAAGACTTTTGGCGACGTTGGCACATTACGCTCTCAAGGTTTTTAAGAGACTATGTGTATATCCCTTTAGGAGGGAGCCGAACAGGAAGTTTTCGCACCCATGCAAATCTGTTTGCCACTTTTTTGCTAGGGGGTCTGTGGCATGGGGCGGGCTGGACGTTTATCATCTGGGGAGCGTTGCATGGCTTGGCTATGGTTCTGCACCGCATTTGGAGTAAGCTTGGCATTGTGCTATGGAAGCCTTTGGCGTGGCTGGTGACGTTTATGTTTATCAATATGACATGGGTGTTTTTTAGGGCAACATCGTTTGAAGATGCGTGGAAAGTGCTAAAGGGGATGAGTGGGGCGAGTGGGGTGGTGTTACCTAATGTTCTAGCAAATAGGTTGTCTTTTTTAAAAAATCACGGTGTGGAGTTTGGTGGTTTTGTTGAGAATATCCAAGGAGACTTTTCTATTCCTTTTTGGATTTTAGGCGCGTTGGTTTTGGTACTTGGGTTTAAAAACACGAATGAAAAATTGGTGGCGTTTAATTTTAATCTTTGGTCGGCCATTTTTGTTGCTTTGACCTTTTCTTTTGGCATTTTGTCGCTTACGAAAGTGAGCGAATTTTTGTATTTTAATTTTTAGGATATTAAGATGAGTAGTAAAAAGTGGCTGAAATTATGGGTACTTATTTTTTCTATTTCTATTTTGTTAGTTGCATTATTTAATTATAAAATTGATTCACTAGGATTGGTTGCTAAAAAAGGTTACTTGGATTTAGCTGCAAAAGCCTTAGCGAATGGAAAAATAATTTCTGGTTTAAATAATTTTGACGAAAGGTTGTTTAGAAAAAAGATAATTGAAAATATCAATTATGAAATTGAATGGATTGCTATTGGCTCATCTCGAACAATGCAGTTAAGAAAAAGAATGTTTTTGAAAAAGGATGTCGGATTTCAAAATTATTCTGTAAGTGGGGCGTCACTTGAAGACTATATGGCCTTAATACAAGCACATTACAATAAATTTAACTCTTATCCCCAAAATATTATTTTAGGCATAGACCCATGGATTTTTAATAGGCATAATGGCCAGAACCGATTTTTAACCTTGGAAGACGAGTACAACCAATTTTTATCAATTCTGGGTCACGATAATAAAAAACAACATGAATCCACAAACAATTACAAAAAGCTTTTTTCAGTTGAATATTTTATTGAAAATTTAAAATTTGTTAAAAATAATTTTGATAGTGGTCTGAAAGGCTTTGAAATAGTAACATCAATAGATATAGATACCCAGTTGCGAGAGCCGGATGGCTCTATTCAATACCCACTCAAAAGTAGATTTCCTGATTCTAATGAAGTTAAAAAAAGTGCAATTCAATATACAAAAGGAAGTGTGTATTCGCTTGAAAGGTTTGATAGGATAAATAATAAAAAACTATTTAATCACTTTGTTAAATTTTTGCAGCAAAACAAGATTACTGTTTATTTTTATTTGCCACCCTACAATCCATACACATACGATATTCTAGTTGAAAAAAAGGAGTATCAAATCATAAATGAAGTAGAACTATTTTTGAGTAGCCTTGCTAATAAGTACAATATTAAAATTATTGGCTCTTATAATCCTCATAAATATGGTTTTACTAATGAAGATTTTTTTGATGGAATGCACTCACTAGATAGTGTATATATAATATTATTTAAAGATTTGATTGCTATATAATTTTTTTAAATAAGCGTCACCAAGCAAGTATTGTTCATGTAAAGCCTACCTACTGCTTAGGCCGTTGCAAAAGAATCTTGATGTAAATGAACACGGAGAGCGCCACAAAGTAGCTGATGATGCCAAGGCCTACGCGTGTTTGTGCGCTGGCGTCTTGGGACTGAGGATAAGGGGCGCGTGCTTCAAACAAACTTGGCAACCACTCCAGTCCTAAGACCATCATGGCGCTAATGCCAACAATCACCCAAAAGATTTTAAGATTTGGCATCGTATTCCTTTCGTGAAAGCCACGGCAAGATAAAAAACAAGCCCATTAGTACCGTAGAAAACCCCATGCCAAGCCACAATCCCGCAGGCGTAGTAGGAAGCTTGCCAAGGACGGTGAGTGCTACAAGGCACACCACGAGCGTCCAAAACCACCACCGAAAATAGGGCCGCTCATGGGCAGGAACACGGCGCGGGTTTTTGTCTAACAGAGGCAAAAAGATAAGCCCCGCATTGGCCACCACGAGGCACACCATGCCCACATATGCACCTTTAATCGGCCCAATATCAAAGAAAAAACTCTTCAAGGGTTGCAGCATCCACAAAAAATACCACTCAGGGTAGATGTGTGCGGGCGTGTCGGTGGGGTCGGCTGGCATCATATTTAGCGGGTCTAGGGCTAGATAAGGATGAAAAAAGACACAGTAAAAGAAAAACGCAAAAAACACAGAACACGCCAGTAGGGGTTTGAGTACGGCGTTAGAAAAAAACGGTTTAGCTTCTTTGGGCGGTAGCGCACTTTTGCTAAAGCGGGGTTCTTTGGTTACATGTAAGCCTTTGCGATTAAAGGAAAGTTTTGTGGTGGCGTGCCATTTGAAAAAGTCCGCATGAAAGAGCAAAATACCAATGATACAAAGGGGCATCACGATGATATGCACCACATAAAAGCGCAACAGCGTCACATCGCTGACCGCAAAATCACCCCGCACAAGGCGCATGATGTCTTCGCCCGCTCCTGGAATGTAGGCTAGCAGACTGGTGATGACTTGCGCCGCCCAGTAGCTCATCTGGCCCATAGGAAGCACGTAGCCTGTAAAGCCGATGATGACAAAGCACACGTACAGTGCCATGCCATTGTACCAGTAAATCCGCTTGCCGTGTTTGTAAAACCCAAGGTAAAGCATCCCTAAAAGGTGAATGTAGAGCAACCAAAAAAAGAGCGTCGAGCCCATGGCGTGGATCTTGCGCCACAGCCAGCCATAGGGAACTTCGTGCATGATGATGGTATTGACACTCTCAAAAGCAAGAGCGGCGTCTGGCTTGTAGTGCATGGCTAGAAAAATGCCTGAGATGACCATGAGGATAAACAGTGCTACCATGATGGTGCCCGTATAAAGCAAAAGGTTAAAGTTAGGAATGCGCCATTTCACCCGTTTGCCTCCATAAGTTGCATGTAGGCTTCGCCCGCTTGACCGATGAGCAATAGTTCTCCTTGAGCATCAAAAGGGGGAATCTCTAAGGGCTTTGAAACAGGCCCTCTTAAGGCGTAGCCGCGCAAGTCAAAATAACCCTGATGGCAAGGGCACACGAACTCTTTGGCTTCTTCTTCGTACTTTGGCACACAGCCAAGATGCGTGCAAATGCCTACCATGATGGTGTAGTGGTAAGCGCCAATGGCCACATCGCGCTTGGGGTCAAAAGGCACGGAGGCATCGTGTTTGTAAATAAAAATAGGTTTTTTGAGCCACGAAAAAAAAGAGACGGTGTTTGGGGACAAAGTAGTGGTGTCGATGAGCGTCGCGGCTTCTAAAAGGGCTTTTTTTGGGGGTTCAAGTGAGCCAAAAAGCGTTCCAGCGGTAAAATACCCTCCCGTCCCTGCAAGGGCGAGCAGTGAGTAATTGACCAGTCTTCGCTTAGGGTCCATGCATTTCCTTCTAAAGCTTGTGGCGGGCATTGTACCAAAACTAAGGTCGTAGTTTAATAAAAGCAAAAAACAATAAATTAGGCACAATGAAGAAGAAAAAAGCAAAATAGTTTTTGAACCAATTAAGAGTTTTTGCTATACAATGAGAAAACGGTTTACATGTAATGCAATGGCGGATTTATTAACAAAGGGACACTCCATGGAAATTTCCGTTTCCCAGCAACTTCATATGCTACTCAAACTTGGTAACCTTATTAGCACCAAGGCTGATTTGGTGGAGATTTTGACCATTTTGGGTGACACGGCTAGAGATGTGGTGGGAGCGGAGCGTTGTTCTATTTTCGTGTATGACAAAAACACACATCAGCTTTGGACAAAAATGGCCCACGGGGTTGAAAAAATCACTGTAGATGCAGATTTTGGTGTGGTGGGAAAGGCACTGCTCGCCAAGGAAGTGCAAATTGTTGTGGATGCGTACAAGGATTTTCGCTTTAATGCTAGTGTTGACAAACAAACGGGATACGTTACCAAGAATATCGTAGCTGTTCCTTTGCTTAATCATCTAGGAGAGCCCATTGGGGTATTTCAGGCTCTCAATAAGCGTGAAGGCGTTTTTAGTAACATTGATGCGGAACTGCTTATTTTGATTGGAAACTACGCCAGTGTTTCTTTAGAAAATGCCATTTTGCATGAAAAACTTCGCACGAGTCAAGCAAAAATCATCAATAAACTTACTGAAGCGGCAGAATTCAAAGATAATGAAACCTCAGCTCACACCAAAAGGGTCGGCCTTTATAGTGAGATTGTAGCTCAAACACTGGGATTAGATGAAACTTTTTCCAAGCTTATCCGTCTTACGGCACCCATGCATGACATCGGTAAAATAGGTATTTCTGATGCGATTATCAAAAAAACAGGCGCCCTTACTCCCGAAGAGTTTGCTCTTGTAAAAACCCATGCTATGATTGGCTACAATTTACTGAAAGACCCAGAAGACGAAGTGCTTACTATGGCGGCAAATATCGCCAGAGACCATCACGAAAAAATAGCAGGCGGTGGCTACCCTGATGGCAAAAAAGGGGAAGAGATTTCGCTAGAGGGTCGCATTGTGGCTATTGCAGATGTGTTTGATGCCCTTACTTCACAACGTCCTTATAAGCAGCCGTGGAGCTTGGAACGCTCCTTGGAATACATTAAACAACGCAAAGGGACGCAGTTTGACCCTGATGTCGCGGATGCTTTTTTTAAAAAAGAAGAAGAGATAATCCAAATCCGCTTGCACCTAGAAGACTAGTCGCGTGTCCAAGCGCTAAGTTCGGCGATGTCTTTAGGGGTGGTTTGGCAACATCCGCCGATGAGGCGAGCACCCAGAGCGTGCCATGAGCGTGCCAAATGGGCATGGGAAGAGGCGGGTCCTTGCCATGTTTTGCTCAGTGCGTCGTACTGTGCCCCACTGTTTGGGTAGAGGATGATGGGTTTAGTGGTGCTCTCTTTGAGCGTTTGGGTGAGTGCGCTGATGTGTTCGGGTGCGGTGCAGTTGATGCCAATGGCGAGTACTTGGGGTTTTGAGTCTAGCCACTGGGCGCACGCTTGGATGCGCTCACCGCTACATGTATGTGCCCCATCTTTCGCGCTAAAACTTACCCATGCGCCCATGTGGGGGAAGTCTTGCAAAACCTCCACAATAACCTTGGCTTCTTGGAGGCTAGGGATGGTTTCGATAGCCAAAATATCGGGTCCTGCTCCCACTAAAAGGCGCATCCGTTCACGGTGAAAATGGCGCAAGGTTTCATCGCTTACCCCATAACCCCCACGGTATTCTGACCCATCGGCCAAATAGGCCCCATAAGGCCCGATAGACGCGGCCACGAGAGGTTTGAGGCGTTTTGATTCAGTGCACGTTTCCCAAAACGCATCGCGGGTGCGTTTGGCTAAAAACACGGAAGATTGGATGAGCTCTCCCGCCTCTTTAGCGTTTAATCCACGCGCCATAAATCCTTCAAGGCTAGCTTGGTAACTGGCGGTGATGATGACATCGGCTCCCGCTTCAAGGTAGTCACGGTGTACGCTTGCGATGGCTTTTGGGGTGTGAAGCAACAAGGCTGCCGACCACAAGGGGTCGCTAAGGTCATGGCCACGGTGGGCGAGTTCCGAGCCAAAACCACCGTCGATGACACACGCGCGTTGCTGGTCTAAAAAGGGAAGAAAAGGGTTCATGGGCGTCCTTTGAAAAAAGCAGTGTAAAAGGTTTTGGCTTACGAAGGGCTTTTAGGAGAGGGTGAAAATAGATTTTGCAAAATCTAAAATCTGTTTCACCCCAAAAGAGCGTTATTTTGTTTTGTAAGGGTAGCCTAGTTTTGTACCTATAAAAGAGGCACTATTGTTAGTCCATAAAATTGACGAAAAAATTTATTTTATAGAAAAGTGAGAACGTACGATAATGGATGAAATAACCCCTTCACTTTTTCCTTGGGTGTTGTCAGAATCTGCCATAATTCCTAGTGTCACCTTGCCGCGTGGCGGCGCACCAAAAAAAGTTTCATAATCTTTAAGGATGTTAATACGGTGAGAATTCCAGCTGTTTAAACTGCTCTGGCAATCTGCTAAAGGAACGATATGCACCTTATCTGTATAGGGACTGACAAAACTTTTTGCTTCAATGGGATAAGGGCTGATGACATAAGTTAAGGCTGCTTTTGGTGGGTAAGTACCATAAAAAAGTTTAAGAAGATTGTAGAGCACCTTTTCGCTAAAAGTGGCTTCGTTTGGGTCGTACTCCCATGCTACATAAAGACGGAGCGGGTAGTCGTCACCCTCTTTGTGTTGGGGGCTGCCTTGGATGTCGCATTGGGTAGCTTTCCACCGCATTTCTATGAGTGGAAACATTTGGGCATCATAAGTTTTGTTGAGGCGTAGCGCGGAAGCAGAATTGTCTGAAGAGAGTAAAAGGCCATCACTTGAGAGGGCATAAGTGGATTGGCGAGGGATTTTTTCAAAAGCAATGTGTTCCCATCGCTCAAGAGATTCAAAGCGCTCATCTAAAAAAATCGTAGCATGAAGGGATGAAAAAAATAGACTTAAAGCAATAAAAACCTGTTTCATTCTGCAAAGCCTTTGACGAAAAATTTAGAAACAAAAACGGATACTTTATCAGAAAAATAATTTAAAATAACTTTTAAAGATAGGATTAATCTTTACATGTAAAGGCATTCAGGAGACTCAAAGAGGGGCTAAAGTACTGTACGTTTTTTAGACGTTACATGTAGCGCCTAGCTTATTCTTAGCAAAGGGAAAAATCCGATGACCATCTCTCCCATGACTTCCGAAGATTTTCAACTCTTTTGGCCAGAATTTGAAGCCATTATTAGCGCCCAAGAAACGTACGCTTACGACCCAAACATGACTTACGCGGAGGCGTACGCGTTGTGGTGTGAAAGCCCACAACGGTGCTTTGTGGCCAAAGAAGGCGAAGAGGTGCTGGGGACATACTATCTCAAGCCCAACGGCATGGGCCCAAGTAGCCATGTGTGTAATTGTGGCTACATGGTAAGCATGCACGCTAGAGGCAAAGGTGTGGCGCGGGCGTTGTGCGAACACTCCCAAGAAGTAGGCCGAGTTTTGGGCTACCACGCCATGCAGTTTAATGCGGTGGTTTCGGCCAACGCCGTGGCTGTAGCCTTGTGGCAAACATTGGGTTTTGCTATTGTGGGCACCATTCCCAAAGGCTACAAACACGGAAAGCTCGGGTATGTCAATACCTACGTGATGTACAAGGAGCTTTAGCCCTTTACATGTAAAGGGCTAAAAAAGTAGAGTTAAAAGCTCGCGGGTGTAAAGACGAGTCCGAGGCTTTTAGCCACAGCTTCGTTGGTACAGTTGCCTTGGTGGCAATTAAGACCGTTGAGAAGTCCAGCGTCCGCTTTGAGGGCGGCTTCTAGTCCTTTGTCGGCGATGGAGAGGCCGTATCCAAGGGTGGTTGAGGTGAGTGCCATGGTTGAGGTGAGCGACACGGCGCCAGGCATGTTGCCCACGCAGTAGTGCACGATGCCTTCTTGGGTGTACGTGGGTGCGTCGTGGTAGGTGACTTTGGAGGATTCAAAACATCCCCCTTGGTCGATAGCGACATCTACGATGACCGCGCCTTTTTTCATGACTTTTAAATCCTCAGTTTTGACAAGCTTAGGCGCACTCGCTCCAGGCAACAGCACCGCGCCGATGACCAAATCCGCTTCTTTAAGCGCGTCTACAAGGTTGCTACGATTGGAGTAAAGCGTCGTGACTTTGGAGCCAAAAATATCATCATAATACCCAAGGCGCGGCGCGGCAATGTCCATGACCGTCACGTTTGCACCCAGTCCCACGGCCATCTTGCACGCATTCATGCCCACAACGCCACCACCGATGATGAGCACATTGCCCCGTTTTACACCCGGTACACCACCTAACAACACACCGCGTCCGCCGAAGGGTTTTTCGAGGTATTTGGCTCCTTCTTGCACGGCTAAACGCCCTGCGATTTCACTCATGGGCGTGAGGCATGGCAAATGGCCATTGCGGTCGGTGATGGTCTCGTACGCTACGGCACTAACCCCTTTTTCCATGAGTGCTTTGGCTTGGGCAGGGTCGGCCGCAAGGTGCAAGTAAGTGAAAAGAATTTGGCCTTTTTTAAAGTAATCGTACTCCCCAGGCAACGGTTCTTTGACTTTGACAATCATATCCGAGGCATCAAATAGGGCGTGTTTGTCCGTTTCGATGCGCGCACCCGCGGCTTCATAAGCATCATCTTCAAACCCAGCCCCCTCTCCCGCACCCTTTTCGACGATGAGCGTATGGCCGTGGGCTACATAGGTAGCAACATTTTCAGGCGTAAGCCCAACGCGGTATTCGTGAACTTTGATTTCTTTGACTAGACCGATAACCATAAGAGACTCCTGTTAAAAGATACGCGTGTGCAAGCGACACACAAGGCGTTTGACGAGGTAAGCGGGTTTTCCCCAAAGAGGCACTCCAAAAGAGAGTCCCGCGGCATTTTTTCCTCCAAGATCCACTAAAACCCCCTTATTGATGACGGGTTTTGGGCGCGGTAAGGCACGTTTGGCCAAAAGGGCTTTGAGAGTTTTGGCAACGTGTTTGGCTTGCTGTTTGGCCACTTGGGCCGTGGGCAGGTTTTGGTTGCCGTTAGCATCGTACGAACACACGATGTCGCCAAGGGCAAAGATACTTTCAAGCCCACGCACGCGGTAGTGAGCATCCGTTTCCACAAGCCCATGGGGTGTAAGAGGTAGAGCGGGTGTGAAAGTTGGAAGAGTTGGGCTCACACCAATGACAAAAAGAGCTAGAGAAAAGGGCACTTCGCGCTCATCGCTTAATCGAAGAATCCTATCATTGACTGCGGTAACAAAAGCACCATGGTAGCGTTTGATGCGCAAGGTTTCACAAGCTTTCAGAGCGGCTTTGGTGAGGTGAGCGTCCATGCCTGGAAGTGGGGTGGGTTTTTGCTCCACCAACGCGATGTGCACATGGGGAAAGCGTTTGGCTTTTTGGGCCAACTCTAGGGCAATTTCTGCCCCGCTAAGTCCGCCGCCAATGATGGCGATAGTGTGCTCGTGCTCTTTATCTTCAAAAAGTGCTTCGGTGCGTTTTTTGGCTTCTTGTAAGTGGCTTGGAAGCTTGACGTCGATGGTGTGAGCGTGGATATTTTCGATTTGTTTAGGGAAAAACGAGGTACATCCTGTGGCAACCACCAAGGTGTCATAAGAGAAGGTTTCGTTTTCGGTGTAGACGTGTTTGGTGAGAGGGTCTACATGCGTGACGCGCTCTTGCACAAAGTCCGCCCCGTATTTGGTGCAAAAACGTCCCAAATCGTAGGCTACTTCCTCGAAAGGCAAATCGCCCGCCAAGTAGCGGTGGAGCTTGGCTTGGACAAGGTGTACAGGGGATGCATCGATGAGTGTAATGCGAAGGTTGGGAGTACGTGCAAGCTGAAACACAAGGGTGGTTCCCGCGTAGCCGCCTCCGATAATAACAAGAGAGTGTTGCATCGTTGAATCCTTGCTGTTGTAATTCACGAAAAGTATAACAAAAAAAGAGAGAGATGCGTGCTAAAAATTTAATCATACTAAAATAAATTTAGTTTTGTTGATGGTTATGTTACTTAAATTAAATTTTACTTCATGGGTGCTAAAGCCAAAAAGGGTTACAATGGCTAAAAAGATTCTTAAGAAGAGGCTAAAATGGAAGAAGAGTTTAGCGTAGGTAAAACCGTCAAAACGTTGCGCTTGGCGCAAAGTATGAGCGCCAAAGACCTTGCTACGCAAGCTGGCATTTCCTATGGGATGCTCTCTCAGCTTGAAAACGGCTCCACGCAAGGTTCGGTAGAAACCTTGCGCCGCATTGCCAAGGTGTTAGATGTGACCCTTGCCCAACTCTTTGCCGATGAAGAAAGTCCCTTGGCCTCTGGTGACGAATCTGCCCTCATTGTGCGTAAAAACGCCCGCAAAACCATCTCCTTTCCTGACCCGCTTTACTCCTGTCAACTGCTTACACCTAATCTGCAAGGGAACATCGAATTTGTTTTGGTGACTTTGCAGCCGGGCCGCATCACCGAAGAAATCTTGCCCCACACCCGCGGGGGCGAAGAGTGCGATTATGTGCTTGAGGGGGTCATTGAAGTGACCCTTGGAGAGAAGGCCTTTACGCTGTATGCGGGGGATTGTATCCGTTTTGACCCTTCCATGCCCCATAAAATCGAAAACAAAGGCGACCACGTAGCGACGTACATCAGTGCTATCACGCCGCCCTCTTTTTAGTCTTACATGTAAAGGTTAGGATGAGACTTGAGGGGAAGGTCGGTCGATAAAATAGCCTTGTGAAAAGTCAATGCCTAAAGTTTTTACCGCCGAGAGTACCGTGCTGGAGTGGACAAATTCTGCCACGGTTTGAATGCCAAGTTTTTTAGAAAAATCCACAATCGTTTCCACAATCATTTGCGCGTTTTTATCCACATCAATGTTTTTAATGAGGCTACCGTCGATTTTGATGAAGTCGGGGTTGAGTTTGATGATGTAGGAGAAGTTGGAAAATCCACTGCCAAAATCGTCGATGGCAACCTTGGCGCCGTGGCGTCTGATTTCATTAAAAAAGCGCACCACTTCGGCAAAATCATGCACTTGGTCAGATTCAAGGAGCTCAAACGTGACTCGCTCTCCCAAGGCTGAGTCTTTGAGTTTTGTGATGATGAACTCGGAAATGTGCGGGTTAATGATGTCTTCAAAGGAGAGGTTGACGCTAAAATCAAAAGGGTCTTTGGTAAAGATTTCAAAGCTTTTTTCGATGATGGTGGTGGTGATTTTGTCGTACACCTTGATGGTTTTGGCTACAGGGATGAAATTGTTGGGCGAGTGAATGATGCCTTCTTTGTCGACCAAACGCGAGAGGGTTTCAAACTTGACGATTTTTCCTGTTTTGTTGTCTATAATGGGCTGGAAGTAGGGCACAATACCTGAAGATTCGACGATAGCTTTTCGGATTTTGGTGGCGTATTTTAAATTGGCTTCATACTCCTTGGAGAGTTGCATCATGTCTTCGTAAATCCAAAATTTTAAGCGTTTTTCTTTGGCGTATTTGAGTGCCATGTTGACTTTTGAGAAGATGTCGTCTTGTTCGTAGCTCACGCACGAAGAAAAAGTACAATCCACAAAAATTTCTGTTTGAGCGTATTGGTAGCACAGGTGTGAAAAGCGTTGGATTAAGATGCCTAAATACTCCCTTAGAGCATAAAAGTTCATCTTTTCATGTTTTAAAATGGCAAACTCATCACCAGCGATACGGTAGACTTTGGCGTCTTTAAATTCATCTTTAAGGGTTGTGGCAAAAGATTCTAGAACAAAATCACCGACGATAAATCCGTAAAAATCATTTAAAAGTTTGAAGTTGTCAATGTCTACAACGATGAGGGTAAAGTCGTTCATTTCCTCAAGGTCATAGCGAAGTTTATAAAGGTTGGGAAGAGAGGTGAGCGTGTCAATGTAAAATTGGCTTAAGAGTTTTTTTCGGGTGAGTTCAAGTTCGCAAGAAAGTTCCTGAATGCGTGCTTCAAGCATACGCTGTTGCTCCACAATTAACTCCTCTGTCAAAATCTTGAAAAGATTGTAACAAAGCTTCATAAAAAAAGAGATTATGTGCCTTATTTGTTAAAAATGATGAGCAAGGGTTAAGCTTACATGTAAGCATCTCGCAGTTGACAACAAAGCGCAAATAGCAGTAAGATTCCCATCAAAAAGGCCCCTTTATGCACGCATTCATTCATGCTCTTCCCAAAGCCGAACTGCACGTTCATCTTGAAGGCACCCTAGAGCCCGAACTCTTGTTGCGCTTGGCTCAAAAACACGGCATCCCCACGCCCTATGAAAGTGTCGAAGCGGCGCGCACGGCATACCAGTTTGACTCCTTGCAGTCTTTTTTAAACCTCTATTACAAGGGCGCGGATGTGTTGCGTGACGCGGAGGATTTTTACACCCTCACATGGGAGTACCTCACCCGCGCCCACGCGCAAAATGTCTGCCATGTGGAGCCCTTTTTCGACCCCCAAACCCACACCGCTAGAGACATCCCTTTGGACGCAGTGTTTGAGGGCATCACGGGGGCGCTACGCCAGGGGGAGAAAGAGTTTGGCATCACATCGGGGTTGATTTTGTGTTTTTTGCGCGACCTGAGCGAAGAAGCGGCACTGGCCACCTTTGAAGCGGCCTTGCCTTTTCGCGACCAGTTTGTGGGTGTGGGGCTAGACTCCGCGGAAGTGGGTAATCCGCCCAGTAAATTTACCCGCGTCTTTGCCAACGCCAAGGCCGAGGGCTTACACCTTGTGGCCCATGCGGGCGAAGAGGGTGACAGCAGTTATATTTGGGACGCGCTGAACGCTTTACATGTAACGCGCATCGACCACGGCATCGCGTGTGAACAAGACCCTGTGTTGGTGGCCTATTTGCGTGAACATGCCATCCCTTTGACAGTGTGTCCCCTTTCTAACCTCAAACTCAAAGCAGTGCCAAGTATGAAAGAGCACAATATTTTGCGCTTGCTAAAAGAGGGGGTGTGCGTCACGGTAAACTCCGATGACCCTGCCTATTTTGGCGGGTACATGAACGAAAACTACGAAGCGTTAGTAACCCATTTGGGTGCGACTAAAGAAGAACTAAAAGCCCTTACATGTAACAGTTTTCGCGCCTCCTTTTTGGGCGAAAAAGACAAGCAAGCCCATCTGGCGCGCGTGGAGAGTATGTGAGATGGAAGAGGCATTTTTAGCCCACCAAAAAGCCCTTTTGGGGTACGTGTACAAGCGGGTGAAAGACAAGCACATTGCTCAAGACATCGTGCAAGAAGTTTACCTCAAAGCCCTAGAAAAACAGACAACATTGCGTTCACCTGAACGTTTGGTGGGGTGGTTGTACACAATTGCGGCCCATGCGATTGTAGATTTTTACCGCGCCAAATCTCCCGCGTTGCCCCTTTGCGATGACCACGCCCAGCCCCAAGTGCGCAAAGAATCCTTGGAAGAATTAAGTGCGTGCGTGGAGCCACTGCTTGCTTTGTTGCCGAAGCATCATGCCCTTGCTTTGCGCTTGTATGAGCTAGAAGGCCTTTCGCAAAACGCCATTGCAAAGGAGTTAAACCTCTCTTTATCCGCCACCAAATCCCGCATTTTACGGGGCAGAAAACAACTCAAAGAGCGTTTATTGGCGTGCTGTGAGATTGAATACGTGCGTGGCAAAGTGGCAGGATTTACCCCACGAAAGGACTGCGATAGCACGTGTGCGTGCTAAGGGTTGCATCTTTTTTGCTCTTTTTCCGTCTTTACATGTAAAGCATTCACAAAGGAGAAAAGATGATAACGACCAAAGAGCAACTTTACGAAGAGGTGCGTACGGTGTACGGGGAAATTGCCCAAGGTAAGCGTTGCGGATGTGGGCCAAGTTGTTGCGGGGACGCACAAGCGCAAAGTTTGGGGTTGGGTTACAGTGCCACAGCCTTGGCTTCGGTGCCAAAAGAGGCCAACAAGGGGCTAGGATGTGGAAATCCCACGGCCATAGCAAGCCTCAAAAAAGGCGAAGTAGTGGTGGATTTGGGCAGTGGCGCGGGACTTGACGCGTTTTTGGCGGCGCACCACGTGGGCGAAGAAGGGCGAGTGATTGGCGTGGACATGACCCCGCAAATGCTCACTAAAGCCCGCGAAAACGCCCGTAAAGGAGCGTATCAACACGTCGAGTTTCGCCTAGGGGAAATCGAAAACTTGCCCATTGCTAATGGCGTGGTGGATGTGATTATTTCCAACTGCGTCATCAACCTCTCCCCTGACAAACCCCGCGTGTTTAAAGAAGCCTACCGCGTGCTAAAACCTGGCGGCCGCTTGGCTATCTCAGACATGGTAGCCCTAGCGCCATTGCCTGAGATTTTAGCCCAAGACATCGCCTTGTACACAGGATGTTTAGCGGGGGCGTCGGTGGTGGGTGAACTGGAAAACCTGCTCACCTCCTGCGGGTTTGAAGCGGTTTGCATTACCCCAAAACACACTACCACCTGCGGCACAGGCCAAGAGCGCATTGAAGACTACGTGGTTTCAGCGACCATCGAAGCGGTGAAGCCAAAACCGTAGTATAATGCGCAAAATTCTTCTAAGGCGAGCAAAATGACGTGGTACCTTTTAGGCTTAGTGGCAGGGTTTGGGCTACTGGTGTGGAGTGCGGGAAAATTTGTCGAAGGTGCGGCGTCTACAGCGAAACAGTTGGGCGTGCCCATGCTGCTCATCGGGGTCTTGGTGGTGGGCTTTGGGACGAGTGCGCCAGAGATGGTTGTCTCCGCCATGGCGGCCATGGAGGGCAATCCTGCTCTAGCTTTGGGCAATGCCCTTGGGTCAAACATCGTCAACATTGCTCTCATTTTAGGCGTAACAGCGGTGATTGCGCCCATTGCGGTGCATTCGGGTATTGTCAAAAAAGAGTTGCCGTTATTGCTTGGCATTAGCCTTTTGAGTGGGGTTTGTGTGCTAGATGGTCGACTCAGTCTTGGCGAGGGCTTAGTGCTGTTGGCGGGATTTTTTGGGCTCATCGGGTGGTCGGTGGTGGCGGCACTTAAGGGCAAAAACGACACGCTAGAAACGGGAGTTGAAGCAGAAATCCCCGCGATGAGCTTAGGGGCAAGCGTGGCGTGGCTCGTGGTTGGTTTGGTGCTGTTAGTGGCAAGTTCGAGGTTGTTGGTGTGGAGTGCGGTGGGCATTGCTGAGGCTTTTGGCGTGAGTGATTTAATCATCGGGCTGACCATCGTGGCCCTTGGCACCTCCCTTCCCGAACTGGCCGCATCTATTGTTGCTATTAAAAAAGGGGAACACGACTTGGCCGTTGGCAATGTGGTGGGGTCAAACATGTTTAACATCCTTGCCGTCATTGGCATCGCAGCGGTGATTCACCCGATGGAAAACATCGCGCGTGAAGTACTAACTCGCGACTGGGTGGTGATGATGGGCCTTACCCTTGCGCTTTTTGCCATGGCGTATGGGCGCAAAGGACGGCAAGGGCGCATCAACCGCGTCGAGGGCGCGTTGTTGCTTGGCGTGTACGTGGGGTACAATCTTGTGCTTGGGGCCTCCATAGGGGCGTTTTAGGGGGAATTTTTTGCCTCACCCTAGTCTCTCTTGGTGGCGAGGCAAAAAATCTTTACATGTAAGGAGTCAAGTGATAGAATTTTTGCTGTTTTTAGGCTTGCTTGGGGCGCTTAGTTCTATCGTCTTTTGGAGTGTTTTGCTGGGTATTTCACCTATGCCTTCTCTTCCTAAAACCGCCCGAAAAATTGCCCAACAGGTAAAGAAACACCCCGCTTCTACGGTGGTAGAGCTTGGAAGCGGTTGGGGGACGTTGGCTCTTTGCATCGCTAGGCATAACCCCACGAAACAGGTGTTGGCGTATGAGCGCTCTTTTGTGCCGTACGCTTTTTCTTTGCTTCTTCAAGCCCTTTGGCGCACGCCTAATGTCACGTTTAAAAACGCCAATTTTCTTACCCACACTTTTACGAACGAGCAGATTGCCGTGGCGTATTTGTGTCCTCGCAGCATGGTATCTTTGTGGGAGCATTGGAGCAAGAACGGCTTTCCTAGGGTGCTTGTGAGTGCCACCTTTGCTTTACGTGGAGTCATCCCGACGCAAACCTTAAAGCCCTCAGGGTTTTTGGAGGCTATCTTGTTTGAATACACCACGTTTAAACCCACCGTGCTAAAATAGCCCATCAAAAACAACAATATGAAGGAGTAGTGTATGAACTTAAAAACCCAATTTTTAGACGCCATGCAGTTTCGCCATGCGTGCAAACTGTTTAATGAGCAAAAAATCTCCAAAGAAGATTTACGGTTTATCTTAGAAGCAGGGCGGGTAAGTCCTAGTTCTTTTGGCGCTGAACAATGGAAATTTATTGTAGTGCAAAACGAAGTCCTAAAAAAAGAGATAGAGGCGGCTTCTTGGGGTCAAAAACAAGTTTCCACTTCCAGTGATTTGATTGTCATTTTAGCACGCAAAGACGTGCGCAGTTCTGATGTGTACACCAGAGCCCAACTACGCCGTTTTGGGTTGGCGGAAGAAGCCTTTAATGGTTTTATGGAAATTTACAAAGCGTGGATTGATGGCAGAGATGACCAAACTTTAGAATTATGGAGTGAAAAACAGTGCTACATCGCCGCGGCGAACATGATGAGTGCAGCGGCGTTTATTGGGATTGATTCATGCCCTATCGAAGGGTTTGATGCCGCTAAGGTCAATGCTATTTTAGGCATCGATACCGCCGTGTTTCACACCGCTTTGCTCATCCCCTTTGGCTACCGCGCTAGCGAACAACGCGCCAAGCACCGCTTGAGCTTTGACGAAGTCGTAGAATTTCGAGTCTAGTATGCTAAAAGCCCTTGAGACCTTTTTACATGTAGTGGAAAAGGAGGATTTTGTGGAAGGCCATGAAGTTCTTGAAGACACGTGGCGTGCGTGGAAAAATGACCCCGCGACCCGTCAAGAAAGCTACATCCTCAAAGGTCTCATCAACGGGGCTACAGCCTTGGCCTTGGTGCGTTTAGGGCGGGAGCCATCGGCACACAAAGTGTGGGAAACCTATGAAAAATACCGCCCGCTCATCGACACCACCCCTTCGCCGCTTACGCCCAACTACCGCCAAGCGTGCGCCCTTTTGGAAGAAAAATACACGAAAGTGTTTTCTGATTTAGCTCCTTAGGCACCTACTTCTACCACGGTTTCAATCCAGCGGTCAGATTTTACCTTCCCTTCCTCAGGCGCTTGTATGCCAAGTTTTTCAGGGGCCACACCCGCTTTTTTTAAGGCTTCTGCGAGAGCTTGTGCTCGCGCGTTAGCAAGGGCGTGAAGTTCTTGTTCCAAGACTAAGATACTCTTTTTTAGCGCTGCTAATAGCGCTTCGTGAAAGAGGGCAAGGTCCAGTTTTCCCTCTTTGGTGTGGGTTTTTTGCAAGGCTTCGTACGTTTCTTTGGAAAAAGTCTCATGAAACCATGCACTAAGAATCTCCTCGTACGCTTTTCCCTTTTTAAGCTCCGCCTCAATGCGTGCCATGGCCGCTGTGTGTTGCAAAGCCGCGGTATCGCGCGCCGCATGGTAGGTGCCTGTAATGTTCAGGCGCAACTGAGGGCGCTCTTCTAGAATCTTGCGGTAATGGACCATTTTTTCCTCTTCGGAAGGTAACAAGGTCGTCACGCCCGCGTCAAAATCGATGGCTTTTAAAGTCTCGCCATCGATGCCAAGTAAGCTTCCTAGCAAGCGAAAAGGAGAGGTGACAATGTTGGTGAGCACGTTGGTGAGCGCACGCCAAATGATGGCTCCGTAACTAAACTGCGGGTCGTTTAAATCCCCGTGAACTGGCAGGTTCAAGTCGATGCGCCCGTTGCGGTCTTTGAGTAAGGCGATGGCAAGGTTTAGGGGCAGATTCAACGCTTCTGGACTTTCGATGCGCTCCCCGAGGGTCAAGGTTTGAAGCACGATGGTGTTGTTGCCTTGGAGAGACTTTTGGCGCACCTTGTAACCCAAATCCAAATCCAATCGCCCGTCACTGATGGCGTAGCCTACAAATTTTCCCGAATAGGGCGAAAGGCGCGTGAGGTCGATATTTTTAAACAAGACCCCGATGTCGATGTGGTTGGCAAGGTCAAAAGGAAGCATCTCCCCGTCAATTTGCACGTAGCCGTAGCGGTCAACAGCTCCCGTGAGCGCTAACTTAGAGGGTTGGGTGGAAGTGAAATTCAACGTGGAAAGTGTGCCTTTGAGGGAGTGAATTTGGGTGGCAAAAGGCAAAGGTAAAGAGTCGTCTTTAAAATCCATCGATCCTTTTTCGAGCCCAAAGCGACTTAGCGTGACATCCGCAGGAGCTGATTTTTCAGCAGGGGTTTGGTCGGATGTTTCAGGAAAAAGTTCTCCTATGTTGGTACTCATGTCGGAGCGAATGTGTAAGGAAGCGTAAGGCTCCAAAAGTGCCACATCCTTTACATGTAAGGCAAAGGGATGAGTTTGAAATTCTAATGCTTTGACTCCAAGGTTTTTCCAGCGCACCAAAGGCGTGTTGGCACGGTCGCTAATGGCAATATTTTTGAGGTTAAAGGCACTGGTAGTATGGAGGGAAAAATCCTCTTTTACAGCGTAAGAACTTTGCAACTCTAGCGATCCTGAGGTAAACGCGCCACGGAAAAAAGGCTTCAAATAAGGTGCGTAGTAGGGAAGGTTGGGGTGAGAAAGGGTGAACATGCCTTGGGCATTAAAAGGACTCACGTGAAGAGTTCCTGTGTTTACCACTTCTGCCCCGTCGGCTAAAGCCTTCAGGGTGTAGGCAATGGGTTTAGAAAAATCACTAAGAAGAGGTGAAGCTTCTAAAGATAGCTCTTCTAGGCGGTGGGTTTGTGGACCCCCTAGAAGCACTGCCTTGCCTTCTTTGAGTTGCAGGGTTTCCACTTGTGCTAAAAAGGGTGATTTGGGGGTTTCTTGCTCTTCTTTTGAAGGAGGCAAAAGATGCGCCAAATCCAAGGTTCCCTCCTCTAGTAATGTAGCCTGAACAAAAGGCGCATCTAGACCAATATTCTTTACATGTAACGCTTCCTCTTGGAAGGTTATATCCGTTACATGTAAGGTTTTTAAAGTTCCAAAAGGAGTATCTTCGCCAGTTTTAGCTATCCAAAAACCCTCCATGCGTGCCAACGGCAAGGTGGCAAAAACGTGTTGACTTTTGAAGACACCCTGCATGTTGCGTAGGGCGATAGCGTTAAGTTTGGCGTGGAGAGTGTTGGCGTAGGAAAAAGCAAGTGTTGAAGCATCAAAATCAGCCTGCCCAAGAACGCCTTTCCAGCCCTCTTTGTTCATATCAAAATTAGCTCTCACGTTAGAAATTCCTAAACCAGAAGCATTAAAAAAGGGTTGTCCGCGCTCTAAAAGTGCCACATCCCTAAGCTCTAGTTTTGCCCCATCAAGGCTTACATGTAAGCCTTCTTCACCCCACGTCACGAGATAGGGAAGTTCTAAGGTGGCACGAGCGTTAGTGAGGGTGTAGAGTGAATCATGCAACAAATAATCCCAAAATGCTTTAAGCCTCGCGTTTTCAAGCCGTGCATTACCGTAGAGTTTGAATGGATTCAGGCTTACGCCCCCTTCCCAGCCTAGCTCATCAAGCAACGAACCCACCCCGTCAAACTGTTGCGCTCCTATGGCGCCTCGTTTGGTGCTTAAGTCTTGCGCGGTGTAGTTTAGGCCTCCTAATGTCGTAGAAAACACCTCGGCTTTGCTTGCGTCTGTGTAGGTAAGGCTCCCTTCTTTGAGGTGAAAATGTTTTAAGAGAAAGTGTACAGAAGAGGAGGAAGAGGAGGTTTTTTCTTTTGGCGAAGAAGACGGTAGAAGATGGGCCAAATTTAAGCGTCCTTGGGTGGTAATGGTGATAAAAACCCGAGGGTTTTCAATGCGCAAAGCTTCAACAACCACCGTTTTGGTAGCGAGTGCCGTGGGATTTACATCTACAAAAAGCGTTTCAATGCGCAAGGCGGTGGCGCCGTATTGGTCGTCCAGACGCACATCATGAAGGCTTAGGGCAAAGGTAAAAGGATTAAAACGCGCGTGGGAAAAATCAAAGTAAATATGGTGGTTTTTTGCCAAATAAGAGGGCAAAAAAACAGGGAGAAGCAGGGGCAAAAAAAGTGCGCCAACAAGAGCATAGCCAGCAATGATGCCGCCTATCCAAAGGCTTAAGCGTTGGTAAAAAGGACCCATGAAATCCTCCTTTGGTGGTGCTAAGATTGTAACACAAAGCCCTTGAAAAAGTGTGTTATAATCGCCCCAAAAACGAGGTTTTTGCATGCTTGTGCATATTTGTTGCTCGGTGGACAGCCACTATTTTTTACAACGTCTTCAAGAAACCTTTCCCCAAGAGTCCCTTGTGGGGTTTTTTTACAACCCCAACATTCACCCTTACGAAGAATACCTTTTGCGCCTTGGAGATGTGCGGCGCAGTTGTCAAGAGCTGGGTATTGGACTACTAGAAGGTGAATACGCCCTTGAAGCGTGGCTAGAAGAAGCCAAAGGGCTGGAATGTGAGCCCGAAAAGGGCAAGCGCTGTGAAATGTGCTTTACCATGCGTCTCAATGCCTCGGCCCAAAAAGCGGTGGAGCTGGGCATTAAGCGCATCACAACGACCTTGCTCATGAGTCCTAAAAAATCCCTCCCACAGCTTGAAAGTGCCGCCAAAGAAGTGGAACGCGCCTTTGGTGTTTCTTTTGTATCAGTGGATTTTCGCAAAGGTGGGGGCACCCAAGCCCAGTTTGCGTTGGCTAAAGAAGCGGGGTTGTACCAGCAAAATTATTGCGGGTGTGTGTTTGCCCTTACCGCCCAACGCGAAGCCCAAAAAAAACCCTGTGTGGAACTGACTTTCTCTCTTGCCAACCAAATCCAACCCGGCTCTATCAACGAGCGTTTGGAGCTTTATGAAACGTCCCAACCCAAACGCCGCCAACGTTTTTTAAATTACCGGTTGAACCACGCACGGGTGATGCAAAAAGAGCAGGTAATTCCCTCGTATGTATTGTTTTATTCCTTGCCTAGTAAACCGTTGCTTCAAGGGGAGTGGAAAGAGGTAGAAAAAGGCATAGCTTTGTTTTCCAAAGAACCCGCTTTGATGCTTACGTTGGAAGTGTTTAACGCGCTTGTAGCGACACAATTTCAGGATTTAAAGCAGCTTTTAGCTTCGCCTGTGGGTGTTGAAAAAGAGTTACATGTAAGGCAAAAACTCGAAGGTGCACTTTTCTCTTTGACGCCCATTCTTGTGGTTGAGCATATCCCCCAAGGCAAAACAACCCTTTCCCTAGAGGCGACACTCTTTGATGATGTTAGAGAACTTTTAGCAACCTTTCGCTAAAATTGACAGATTTTGCTTATGAGGTACTTATGATCGATATTAATGAAATTCAAACCATTCTTCCCCACCGTTATCCGTTGCTACTCATCGACCGTGTCACGGAGATGGAAACGGGGAAATCCATTGTTGCGTATAAAAACGTCACCATCGGCGAGCAGGTATTCCAAGGCCATTTTCCTGGACATCCCATTTACCCTGGCGTGATGATTATTGAGGGTATGGCCCAAGCGGGTGGCGTACTGGCATTTAAAAGCATGGCGCCTAGTGCCCAAGAGGAGACCAAAGAAAAAGTGGTCTATTTTATGAGCATCGACAAGGCCAAGTTTCGCGCACCCGTTACCCCAGGTGACAAGCTTGTGTACTGCCTTAGCGTGCTCAAACACAAAGGCGCTATTTGGGTCCTAGATGCCAAAGCTTATGTGGATGAAAAGCTAGTGGCTGAGGCCGAGCTTAAAGCCATGATTGTAGACAAATAAATGCCGCATATTCACCCTACCGCTACTGTTGAAACAGGCGCTACTTTAGCCGAAGATGTCACGGTTGGCCCTTATGCGTTTGTGAGCGCGCAATCGGTTTTACACGAAGGGGTTGAGGTGATGCAAGGGGCGCAAGTGTGCGGAAAAACCACCTTGCATGAAGGGGCGAAAGTCCACCAATACGCCATCATCGGTACCCCGCCCCAAGACCTTGGCTACCAAAAAGAAGACGACGTGGGTGTGGTGATTGGCGCGCGCACCATCGTGCGTGAGTTTGCGACCATCAATGCAGGTACCAAAAAAGGCGGTGGCACGACACGCATTGGTGAGGATTGTTTTATCATGATTTACTGTCACATTGGGCACGACTGCCAAGTGGGAGACCGTGTTATTATGGCCAACAATGCTACCTTGGCGGGCCATGTGGAGATAGGCTCCTATACGGTTATTGGTGGGATGACACCCATCCATCAGTTTGTGAAAGTAGGTGAGGGATGCATGATTGGCGGGGCTAGTGCCATTAGTCAGGACATCCCACCTTTTTGCCTTGCTGAGGGAAACCGTGCTTTGGTACGCGGACTCAATGCCATCGGCCTTCGCCGCCGATTTGATAAAGAAACAATTGGTGCGCTCAAAGAAGCATACCGGCAGTTATTTCGTAGCACTTTGCCTATCAAAGAGAGCGCTCAAATGTTGCTTGAAAAAAGCATTAACCCCCAAGTGCAAGCACTATGCCAATTTATTGTAACAACAAAACGGGGAATCCCATACGAGAGGGCAGAACAAAATGAATTATAGAGAATGTAGTTTTTGTGGCGCAAAAGAGAGCAATGACACCCGTTTAATCGCAGGAAACCATGTGTATATTTGCGAGCACTGTGTTATTTCGGCCCACAAGATTTTCTTTGGCGAAAGCAAAGAAAATGATACTGGTGTGGCTGTTGATAAAGAGCTTTTGGCTCCCAAGGCGCTCAAAGCTATGCTAGATGAATTTGTCATTGGACAAGAAAAAGCCAAGCGCGTTTTTTCAGTGGGCGTTTATAACCACTACAAGCGTATTTTTAAACAAGGGCTTGTGGAAAAAGATGATACAGAGATCTCCAAATCCAACATTTTGCTCATCGGACCAACAGGAAGCGGAAAAACACTCATGGCGCAAACCATGGCCAAGTTTTTGGATGTACCTATTGCCATTTGTGATGCTACAAGCCTCACCGAAGCTGGGTACGTGGGTGAAGATGTGGAAAATATTTTAACCCGTTTGCTTCAAGCGGCGGATGGGGATATTAAAAAAGCAGAACAAGGCATTGTCTTTGTGGATGAGATTGATAAAATTGCCCGCATGAGTGAAAACCGTTCCATTACCCGTGATGTTTCGGGCGAGGGAGTGCAGCAAGCGCTTTTAAAAATCATCGAAGGTAGTGTGGTCAACATTCCACCTAAAGGCGGGCGCAAGCATCCTAACCAAGAGTTTGCCCAGATTGACACGTCTAATATTTTGTTTGTGTGCGGGGGTGCCTTTGATGGGATGGAAGAGATTATTAAACGGCGCATCGGCAACAATGTATTAGGCTTTGGTCAAGAAAAACGCGGCAAGAGCGAAGAAGAAGGGTTGCTAGAGCTCATTGAGCCGGATGATTTGGTACATTATGGGCTTATTCCTGAACTTATTGGCCGTTTACATGTAGTGGCGACCTTGGGCAAGATTGGGCAAGAAGAGATGGTGCGTATTTTAACCGAACCCAAAAATGCCATTTTTAAACAATACAAAAAACTGTTTGCCATTGACGGGGCAGATTTAACCTTTGAACCCGAAGCCCTTGAGGCGGTAGCAAGTTTAGCCATTAAGCGCAAAACGGGCGCGCGGGGACTGCGAAGCATCATGGAAGAGTTGATGATTGATATCATGTATGAACTTCCTGAATTGGAGGGGTATGAAATCCTTATCACAGAAGACACGGTTGTTAATGGCGCCAAGCCCTTGCATATTAAAAAAGATAAAAAAAGCGCCTAGCGCACAAAAGGTAATGTGAATGATATTAGATCAGTTAATCGGTTTTTTCTCTAGCGACATGAGTATTGACCTTGGTACGGCCAATACCTTAGTGCTTGTAAAGGGCAGAGGTATCATTATCAACGAACCTTCTGTTGTGGCAGTACAGCGTGATAAATTTGGGCGTCAAAAGATTTTAGCCGTAGGTCACGAAGCTAAAGAGATGGTAGGAAAGACTCCCGGCGACATTGAGGCAATTCGCCCCATGCGCGATGGTGTTATTGCGGATTTTGACATGACAGAGAAGATGATCCGCTACTTTATCGAAAAAGCCCACAAGCGCAAAAGCTTTTTGCGCCCGCGCATCATTATCTGTGTGCCTTATGGGTTGACACAAGTGGAACGCAAGGCGGTACGCGAGTCTGCCATGAGTGCAGGAGCACGTGAAGTGTTTTTGATTGAAGAACCTATGGCGGCGGCTATTGGCGCGGGATTACCTATTCGCGAACCCCAAGGAAGTTTGGTTGTAGATATTGGGGGCGGTACGACAGAGATTGGTGTGGTTTCATTGGGTGGGCTAGTTATCAGCAAATCCATCCGTACCGCGGGTGATAAAATCGACATGTCTATTGTGGATTACGTGAAGCGTAAATACAACTTGCTTATTGGCGAACGCACAGGCGAGCAGATTAAAATCGAGGTAGGCAGTGCGGTGGCTCTTGATTCAGAACTCTCTATGATGGTCAAAGGTCGTGACCAAGTGAGCGGGTTGTTGAGCCGGATTGAACTGACCAGTGAAGATGTGCGTGAAGCCATGCGCGAACCCTTAAAAGAGATTGCCGACGCGCTCAAAGACGTGCTTGAAGTCATGCCACCAGATTTGGCAGGGGACATCGTGGAAAACGGCGTGGTGCTCACGGGCGGTGGCGCGTTGATTCGGGGTATTGACAAGTACTTGGCTGACATTGTGAAGTTGCCGGTGTTTGTTGCGGATGAGCCGTTGTTGGCCGTAGCTAAAGGTACGGGCAAGGCTTTGGAAGAGATTCAGCTTTTACAACAATTGGCGAATGAGTAGTAAGCTTAAATTTTTTTTTATCATTGGGGCATTTATCTTTGTCTCACTAAAGTATGGCGGTAGTGCACGTGGTGTGGTGGCAGATTTTTCTACTGCCATTACCACGGGGTATCTTGCTACGGTTGAGCGTATTGGGGAGTGGACACAAGAATACTTGTTGCAGCGGGATACGATTCGTTCGTTGCGGGCCCAAAACAGTGAACTAGAACGTTCAGCGCTGCTTTCTATTGCTTTTGCAGGAAAATTAAACGAACTACTAAAAGACCACGAAAAGCCTTCTTTTGCGCCAGATGTGCAATTGGTAGAGGCTATTTCTTATGCTAATTTAAGCAACTACCACCGCGTTTGGCTTGATTTTGAAGACTTTAATGCATCGCGAATTTATGGGCTGGTTTATCAAGGAAATACAGCGGGGATTGTCATTTCTGAAAACGGAAGGCCACTGGGGCTTTTGCAAGGTGATCCTAAGTCCATTTTTTCAGTCACAGTAGGAGAAGAGGGTATTCCTGGGATTGCCATGGGAAGCAACCAACACATTCATGTGCGCTATATCCCCATGTGGATGGAGCCAAAAGTGGGAGATGAGGTTAAAACTAGCGGGATGGATGAAACCTTTTTTGCAGGAGTCCCAGTGGGAAAAGTTGTCGAAGTAATTCAGGAGGAATCTTACCAAAGTGCGGTGGTGTTGCCTTATACTCAAGCCAAAGCCCCCATGTACATGTATGCCATTAAATAAAGCCAGAACACCAAAAAGTCTAGACTAGAACCCAAAGGGTTGTTGTGTAAACTTTGAGCGAGGAACAAACAATGCCAAAACGTGAAGACATTAAGACCATATTATTGATCGGTTCAGGGCCCATTGTCATCGGGCAAGCGTGTGAATTTGACTATTCTGGAACGCAAGCGGCCAAAACACTCAAAGAACTTGGCTATCGGGTGGTGCTCATTAACTCCAATCCTGCAACCATTATGACAGACCCTGAGTTTGCCGACCGCACCTATGTGGAGCCCATTACCCAAGAAGTCATTGAGCGCATTATTGAAAAAGAAAGCGTAGATGCTATCTTGCCTACCATGGGCGGCCAAACTGCGCTTAATGCGGCAATGAAACTGCATGAGGGCGGAAGATTGGGCAAGACGATTTTTTTAGGAGCAAAGCCTGAGGCTATCAAGAAAGGGGAAGACCGCCAAGCATTTAAAGAAGCGATGCAAAAAATAGGTATGGATTTACCTAAAAGTTTTTACGCGTACAACATGGATGACGCCATGAAGGCTGCTTCAGAGATCGGCTTTCCTCTTATTATTCGTGCTTCTTATACCCTTGCAGGTGGCGGAAGTGGTGTGGCTTATAATATCGATGAATTTAAAGAATTGGCGCAATCTGGCATCGAGATTAGTCCCATTAATGAAATTCTTATTGAAGAGTCACTTTTGGGTTGGAAAGAGTACGAAATGGAGGTTATTCGGGATAAGGCAGATAACTGCATCATCGTCTGCTCCATTGAAAACCTTGATCCCATGGGGGTGCACACGGGCGACTCCATCACTATCGCTCCTGCCCTGACCCTTACCGACAAAGAGTACCAAAAAATGCGCAACGCTTCTTTTGCTATCTTGCGTGAAATCGGTGTAGATACGGGTGGGTCTAACGTACAATTTGCCGTGCATCCTCAGACAGGGCGCATGATTGTCATTGAGATGAACCCGCGCGTAAGCCGCTCTTCGGCTCTTGCTTCTAAGGCGACAGGCTACCCGATTGCTAAAGTAGCAACCCTTTTAGCAGTTGGCTTTACACTGGATGAGATTACAAACGACATTACGGGTACGCCAGCGAGTTTTGAACCCGTTATTGACTATATTGTCACCAAAATACCTCGTTTTACTTTTGAGAAATTCCCGCAAGCAAACTCCACTCTTGGTACGTCTATGAAGAGTGTGGGTGAAGTCATGGCGATTGGCCGTACTTTCAAAGAATCTTTTCAAAAAGCCCTGTGTTCTATGGAGACAGGTTGGTCGGGATTTGAGTTTGTAAAGGTGAGTGATGAGGAGCTTATTAAGGACATTCGTCGCGCCCACAGTGAACGCATTTTGTACGCAGTTGATGCTTTTGGGCGCGGGTTTAGCGTGGAGCAAGTACACGAGTGGAGCAAGATTGATCCGTGGTTTTTGAATGAATTTAAAGAACTGATGGATTTTGAAAAACGCATTGATATGGACATTCTAAACGACGAGCCTTTGTTGCGCGAAGCAAAAACCATGGGCTTTTCAGACAAAATGATTGCCAAGCTCATCAACCGCCAAGACAATCTAGAGCTGACCCAAAACGACATTTACACTGCCAGAATGCGCCTTGGTATTGATTTTGAGTACAACGAAGTGGACACGTGTGCCGCGGAGTTTAAGGCCTTAACACCTTACTTGTACTCTTCTACCAACATTACCCGATTGCCCAAAAAAGAGCTGCCAAAAAGCGATAAAAAGAAAGTCATGATTATCGGCGGTGGACCAAACCGCATTGGGCAAGGGATTGAGTTTGATTATTGTTGTGTGCACGCGGCTTATGCCCTTAAGGACATGGGGGTGACGACTATCATGTACAATTGTAACCCTGAAACCGTCTCCACTGACTACGACACTAGCGATATTTTGTACTTTGAGCCTATCGATTTTGAACACGTGCGCAGTGTGGTCGAAAAAGAGCAGCCCGATGGGGTGATTGTGCATTTTGGAGGGCAAACCCCGCTTAAGCTTGCCAAACGGCTTACGGTTGTGGGCGCCAAGATTATCGGAACTACCGCGCGGGTCATTGATATGGCCGAAGACCGTGAAAAATTTGCAGGATTTTTGCGTAAATATGACATCAAGCAACCCGAAAATGACACCGCAACCAGCGAAAAAGAAGCCCTAGAAAAAGCCTCTAAAATTGGTTATCCCGTCCTTGTGCGGCCTAGTTATGTTCTTGGCGGGCGTGCCATGCGTACAGTCTACAGCGAAGAAGAACTGCGCACCTACATGAACGAAGCGGTAAGTGTGAGCCATAATTCTCCTGTGCTCTTGGATAAGTTTTTAGATAACGCCATTGAGCTAGACGTGGACGCGATTTGTGATGGCACAGAAGTCTACATCGGTGGCATCATGCAACACATCGAAGAAGCGGGCATTCACAGCGGAGACAGCGCGTGTTCGTTGCCGGCCATTAGCATTAGTGAGCGCTTGCTTAAAGAAGTTGAAGCGCAAACCAAGACCATTGCCTTAAATCTGGGAGTAGTCGGGCTAATGAATATCCAGTATGCCATTTATAACGACATGTTGTATATGATTGAGGTAAATCCACGCGCTAGCCGTACGGTGCCTTTTGTGAGCAAAGCGACAGGCGTGCCTATGGCAAAGGTGGCTACGCGCGTAATGTTCCAAGGAAATCTACGCGAAGCATTGGCCTTTTACGATACCTTTAACGTGGTCTATGAAGAAAACGGTATCTTAAAACCCAAAATGAAAGGCCATGTGGCTGTTAAAGAGGCGGTATTTCCGTTTAATAAACTCCAAGGGGCCGACCTTATTCTTGGGCCAGAAATGAAATCCACGGGCGAAGTGATGGGTATTAGTGACTCCTTTGCCATCTCCTTTGCCAAAAGCCAAATTGCTTCCCATAACATTTTGCCAAAAACGGGGACAGTGTTTATCTCCCTTACGGATGTGGATAAAACCCACGCCAAAGCGATTGGTGAAAAATTCCAAGCCCTCGGGTTTAAAGTTTTAGCCACGTCAGGGACATATAAAATGCTTCAAGAATCAGGCGTGAAAAGCGAATTTGTCTATAAAATTAGCGAAGGTCGCCCCAACGTGGAAGATATGCTCAAAAATAAAGAGATCGATTTGGTTATCAATACCAGTGATAACAAATCCAGTAAAGACGATGCCAAAAAGATTCGCCAATCGGTCTTGCGGTTTAAGATTCCCTACTTTACGACCATCTCCGCTGGTCTTGCAGCAACCACAGCCATCGAAGCAATTCAAAATGAAAGCGCTTTAGAACCTAAATCCTTACAAGAGTACTTGAGCTAACCATGGACCCCCGCCGCGTCTATCTTGTTCAGACTGACACCACGGTGGGGTTTTTATCTCAAGATAAGGCCAAACTCAATACCATTAAAGGACGAAATCCCAACCAGCCTTGTTTGAAAAGTGTGTCTACATGTAAAGAACTTCAGCGCCATGCGCGCGTTCCCCATTCTTTTAAAAAACGGGTAAGATACGCTAAGAAAACCACGTTTTTGTTTCCAAACGGCGAGGCGTTGCGTCTGGTGGCCCCAGGCGAACATGCCCGTTTTTTGGAGGCGTTTGGGTGGATGTATTCTACTTCGGCCAATCCCACTGGCAGAGGCTTTGATTTGGCTTTTGCTAAGGAAAATGCAGATGTGGTGGTGGAGAACCAAGGCGGCTTTTTTGAAGCCCCGCCCTCGCGCCTTTTTCAACTTGGGCGCATTCGTGCAAGGAGGAAGCGATGATTTATAAAATCGTGAACGGATTTATCCTTGGGCTCGCGCTGACGTTGATGGTGGATTTTTTAGTGTTTATTGGCCTAAAACTGCATTATTTTGACGCATTGAAAATCACTGAGTATTTTAACATCTACTTTTTTGACCACCAATCTTTTGTACTTTTGGGTATCAGTGCGCTTTTTTTTGGCATCGGTGTTTTATATACCCCTTTTGCAAAACTGTTTTGGTGGGGGTATTTGGTGCTTCTTGGCGTGAGCAGTCTTGCCCTCATGGAGTCCGTTGGTCGTAGCCTTGGCGAAGCGTTTTTTTTGCAAGAAAACCAACAATTTCAAGTGGGAAATGTGCGCTTTGTAGGAGATTTACTCTACGAGGGCCGCCACGCTATTTACGTTAAGCGGCCCGATGTGGAACATACCATAAGAATTGTAAAAAGCGATGTTAGGTGGGGTCTTTAGCCAGCAACGTTTTAAGGGCGAGGCTAGCAAGTGTGAGCCCAAAACTACCCGTCACGCCCACAAAACTTCCCAGCTCTGTGCAGTTGGGCGGCTCGCTTGAGTAGACCACGTTTAAGTCTCCCTTAAACCCCGCTTTGCGTAACTCGTAGCGAAATTTTTTAGCCAGTGCGTCTTGTTGGGTGTTCCAAATGGAATCCATATGAATGCGCGTAGGGTCAAGGCGTTTGGCGCCTCCCATGGAGCACACCAGCTTCCCCTCCTTTACATGTAAGGCCAATGCCACTTTAGAACGCATATCGTCAATGGCGTCAATTACTACATCATACGGGCTAAAATCATATGTCCTAATCCACGCTTCATCCACCCTTACATGTAAAGGAATGGCGCGCGGGTAAAGGGTTGCTAGATGGTGCACTTTGACTTCGCCTACGGCCTCACTTCCAATTTGTCGGTTTTGGTTGGTGATGTCGTACACGTCCCCGTCCACAATAGTGATTTTACCCACACCGGTGCGCATCAGCGCGTCAAGACAATAACTTCCCACGCCACCCACGCCAAAGAGCAAAACATGACTTCGTTGGAGTTTTTTGAAGGCTTCTTCGCCAACTAAAAGTTTGACACGGTCGTAACGGGTTTTTAATTCAACCACTGGGAAAGTCCTTCCATCTCATCGTATGCGCTTAAATCCAAATGAATGGGCGTAACAGATACAAACCCTTCGTGAATGGCCGTGAGATCGCAAAATTTTTCCTCTTTGCTTTTCCATAACAAGGAAGGCGCACCTATCCAGTAGTACTCCAAGCCTCTAGGGTTGCGGTGCAAGTGGGCTTCGTTGCCGTAAACCCGTTTGCCAAGATTAGTTACGCGTATTCCCTTGCACGCCGCAGGGGCGCAAGCAGGAATGTTGACATTTAAAAAGCGCCGTTTTTTCAGAGGAAATCCCCCGTTTAGAACTTTTTGCGCTAACGTATGCGCCGTTTGTTTGGCTAATTCAAATCCAAAGCGGTCTAAAGATGCGCCACCGTCTTCAAAGACTTGGGAAAAAGAGATGGCAGGGATGCCTTGCAAGACTGCTTCCATAGCAGCACTTGCTGTGCCGCTATAGGTAATGTCTTCGCCAAGGTTTGCTCCAAGGTTGATGCCACTGACAACCAAATCGGGTTTTTTATCCTCTTTAAAAAGGGCATGCAGTGCCAAATAAACGCAGTCGGTGGGCGTGCCATCATCAAGTTTAAAAAAGTCATCGGCAATTTGCACAAAGCGCAAAGGACGCGTAAGGGTCAAAGAGTGCCCGCAAGCAGATTTTTCAGTGGTGGGGGCCACAACAGTGACCTCGCCAAGGGGGCGCATGGCTTCAGCAAGGGCTAGCAGCCCTTCGCTTTCAAAGCCATCATCATTAGTGATTAGGATACGTTTTTTTTGCATAAAAAACCTCATGGTATAGTGTGTGAATTTCCTCAAAGACGCAGATTTAGCGCATGGCATTATAGCAAAAGCCAAGCTAATCCAAGAAAGGGCCAAAGGGGTAAAATACCAATAATAATCATTTTTATAAATATATACATATTTTTAGCAAAACATAAGATTTAATAAAACTCCAAGTTTTGCTTTACTATCATGAAAATAACCCCTTTTTTAGGGACAATTTATTACTTTAAGGAGTAACCATGAGACCAAGTGGAGTATTACGATTGGTGCTTATGGCATTTTTTTTGATGTCATCAATGCACGCAGCTACATGGAAGTATGCCATGGGCGAAGGCGAGAGTGATCCTCAGGGTATTTATGCCATGAAGTTCAAAGAAGAGATTGAGAAAAACTCTGACCATAAGATTCAAGTGTATCCCGTGGGAACCTTGGGCGAGGAAGCCGACATTCTGGAGCAAGCACAAGCGGGCTTGTTGCAATTTATCGGTCAATCTACAGGCTATATGGGCGCAAGTATTCCTGAGATGGATGTTTTTTTCGTACCCTACTTGATGCCAACAGACCCTCAGCAGCTTGATACGTTTTTTCGCAACAGTAAGGCTATCAATGAAATGTTTCCCGAGATTTTCAGAAAGCACGGACTAGAGCTTTTAGCCATGTTCCCTGAAGGCGAGCAAGTGGTTACTACAATGGAAGAGTTTCGCTCCCCTGAAGATTTAAGAGGCAAGAAAATCAGGGTTATGCCAGGTTCTCCGTTACTTATTGAAACGTATAGAGCCTTTGGCGCTTCACCGACGCCTATGAGTTGGGGAGATTTGATTGGGGCCCTTAAGACCAACATGGTCGATGGACAAGAAAACCCCACGGTGTGGATTGAAGCGTACGGACTAGATGAACTTACTAAAGTCATGACTTACATGGGCCACAATCACTTTACTGCAGCTGCGATGGCAGAATCGAACTTTTTCAATAGCCTTAGCGATGCAGATAAAAAACTCATTAAGAATGCCTCTGATGCTGCGTTAAAGCACATCTTAAAAGTGGCACAAGAGTTGGATGCAACAGGGTTGGAAAAAATCAAAAAAAAGAATCCAAGTTATAAAATCGTTCGCCTAAGCGAAAAAGAGCGTGATGCATTTCGCAAGCGCGTTGTCCAGGTGGAAAAAAGCTTTGTAGAAAAAGCAGGAAAGAGTGGAGAGGGCATTTTAAAACAAATGAAAGCTGACCTAAAAGCAGCAATGCAATAGACCAAACAGTGCCACGCATGGCTTTTAGCTGTGGGTGGCGCGATTACTAACCAAGGATGCAGTGATGGAAGAGAAAAAAGCAACATATTCTTCTATTGTGTTTCGTTTTGTGGATACACAAATTAGCAGATTAGAAGGATTTATGCTGGCCGTAAGTGTGGTATTGATGGCTGCCAATACAATAGCCGGCGTCATTAGCCGCTTTGTTTTTAATTATTCGTTTTCATTTACCGATGAACTTAACAGTATTTTTATTATTCTCGTTACCTTTTCAGGCATTAGTTATGCTGCTCGCCAAGGGCGACACATTCGTATGTCGGCAATTTTCGATACATTCCCTGATTGGTTGCGAAAGGGATTTACTATTATCATTTCCGCCATAACAGCGGCAGTGATGTTTTTTTTATGTTACTACGCCGTAGAGTATATCCAGACGCTTATGCAGCGCGGGCGGATTATGCCTGCTCTTGGAATACCTATTTGGTGGGCTTATGTGTGGGTGCCTGTTGGGTTTTTTGTTACAGGTGTTCAGTATGTGCTGACAGTGGTCAAGAACTTACGCGAAAAAGACATTTACCTCTCTACGGATATGCTAGACGGGTACGGCGACATTGACGCCGATATTGAAGTATAGGGGGAAGTGATGGCATTGATGATTTTTTCTATCATGGTAGTGTTGTTGCTGCTAGGATTTCCCATGATGATTCCCCTGATTGCGGGGGCTACAGTAGGTTTTTGGGAGCTTTTTAACGGTGATTTGAGCCGTATGGAGTTCTTGATTCAACAGATGATGGGCGGTATTCGTCCTGCGTCACTCATTGCTGTGCCGATGTTTATCCTCTCTGCAGACATCATGACCCGTGGCCATTCGGCAGATCGATTGATTAATTTGGTAATGGCTTTTGTACGGCACATTAAAGGAGGACTTGCGGTCAGTACAGCTTCGGCGTGCACGTTGTTTGGGGCGGTTTCAGGCTCAACCCAAGCAACCGTAGTTGCTGTTGGTTCACCTTTGCGCCCACGCTTAAAAGCAGGTGGCTACAAAGACTCTTTTATTTTAGCGCTCATTGTTAATTCGAGCGACATTGCTTTTTTAATTCCTCCAAGTATTGGGATGATTATTTATGGGGTAGTGTCTAAGACATCCATTCCTGAACTTTTTATCGCAGGGATTGGGCCAGGATTGTTTATTTTGATGATGTTTTCAATTTACAGCATTATTTATGCGTACAAACACAATATTCCCACTGAGCCTAAAGCAACATGGAAAGAGCGGGCTATTGCCATCTATGAAGCATTATGGCCTCTTGGGTTTCCTGCCATTATTATCGGTGGTATTTTTACAGGGATTTTTAGCCCTACGGAGGCTGCGGCGGTGAGCGTGGCGTACGCTCTTTTTTTAGAAATGGTTGTTTTTCGTACACTAAACCTAAAAGGATTGTACGATACAGCCCTTTCGACAGGCCTTGTAACAGCTGTGGTGTTCATTTTGGTGGCTGCAGGCGCTGCTTTTGCATGGGTACTCTCTTTTGCCCAAGTGCCCCAAGAAATTCTCTCTTCTATTGGCATTTATGATATGAGTGCCACTAGTGTGCTGTATGTTATCTCTATCGCCTTTTTTGTAGGGTGTATGTTTGTAGACCCTATTGTGGTGATTTTGGTTTTAGTTCCTATTTTTGCCCCTGTGGTGCAAAGCGTTGGGCTTGACCCTGTGCTAGTGGGGACAATCATCACACTTCAAGTAGCGATTGGTTCGGCAACACCGCCCTTTGGATGCGATATTTTTACGGCTATTGCGGTGTTTAAGCGACCATATATTGAGGTAGTGAAAGGGACGCCACCTTTTATTTTTATGTTGTTGAGCATGGCGGTATTGCTCATCCATTTTCCAGACATCGCCCTCTTTTTACGCGATATCGCTTTTAACAAATAGGGAGGGGAGACATGTTTCAAAAAATACTAGTTCCCATTGATGGTTCAGAAAAATCCATTGAGGCCGTTAAAGTTGCTAGCAATATCGCCAAAACATACGATGGTGAAATGTTAATCCTTTCTGTTTTTCGTCACCATAGTCTAATGGAACGCTCTTTTTCTATGGCGGGCGTTTCTAAACGTACAGAAAGCCTAGATGAAACACTCAGTGCATATGCTAAAGAGATAGTAGAAGAGGGAAAAAATGTAGCCAAAGAGCTTGGCATTACAAAAATTAGAGGTTTTGTGCGAGGCGGTCAGATTGCTAAGCAGATTTTGAGTTTTGCAAAAAAGAGTGAGGTGGACTTGATTGTTATTGGTTCTCAAGGACAAGGAGATTTAACAGGCTATTTGCTTGGTGGCGTTTCTCATAAAGTAGCGGGCCTTGCTAAATGTCCCGTCATGGTTATCTAATGCCTATTAAGATTTCAAAATACTTGGGTGTATTGGCGGTGAACTAGTCAGAATAAAAACATGCCTTCACTGTTTTTTTACGACTTTACTCACCGACTGATTAAGCCGGTGAGTAAAGTTCTAATCAAACTTGTAACCAATTCTAATCCAAGGAGTCAGTGATGGCGAACAACATGGAGATTTTCGAGCAGTGGGAATCAAAAATCAGAGCGTATTGTCGTGCGGTACCCACGGTATTTGCCTCGTCAAGTAACGCGACGATGCAAGACGAGAATGGTAAATCCTACCTCGATTTCTTTGCCGGAGCAGGAGTGCTGAATTTTGGTCACAACAACGCAGCAATGAAGCGTGCTGTGATTGATTTTATTGAAAAAGATGGTGTAACACACAGTTTGGATATGTACACATCCGTGAAACGTGATTTTATTGAAACCTTTGTGGAGACGATTCTAAAACCCCGTGGCATGAACCACAAACTACAATTTACGGGTCCAACAGGTACCAATGCCGTAGAAGCTTCACTAAAACTCGCCAGACGCATTACAGGGCGCGAGAACATTGTGGCGTTCACTAAAGGTTTCCATGGCATGACGTTGGGTGCCCTTACATGTACAGCTAACCAGTACTTTCGAAACGCCGCGGGCGTGAGTTTGGATTATGTGATTCGACAGCCCTTTGGGTGTGAGAGCCCGTGTAAAGGATGTAGTTTGGGGTGCGGTATGGAGTCGCTAAATGCATTGCGCGCTACCTTTGAAGACCCCGCTTCTGGCGTAAAAGCTCCTGCGGCATTTTTGGTAGAGACCATTCAAGCCGAAGGCGGTGTGCGTGTGGCGAGTCGCGAGTGGCTCCATGGTGTGCAACAACTGGCCAAAGATTTGGGCGCACTGTTTATCATCGATGACATTCAAGTAGGCTCAGGCCGCACGGGCAATTATTTTAGTTTTGATGGCATGGAATTAGACCCGGACATCGTAGTGCTTGCTAAAGGCATCGGGGGGTTTGGAACACCACTGGCCATGACGCTCAATAAGCCCGAGTGGGATGAGCACTGGAGTCCGGGTGAGCATACGGGCACCTTTCGTGGTCAAGGCATTTCGTTTGTAGCGGGTAAAGTGGGCATTGAGTATTTTAAAGACGAGGTATTTGGAAAGGATGTTAAAACCAAGGGAGTATTTATGCAGCAAACCTTGTTGCGCGTGGTGGCCAAACATCCTGAACTTCAACTGCGAGGCAAAGGGATGATTTGGGGTATGGACTTTGGCGTAGGTGAGCCAGTCAAAGCCATTGCGACAGCATGTTTTCAAAATGGTCTAATCATTGGGGCGTGTAGTGGTAAAGGCGAGGTGTTAAAATTTATCCCCCCGCTTACGATTCCCCAAGAAGAACTGGAGCGTGGATTGAAAATTTTTGAAGAGGCATGTGATAAAATCCTAGGAGTAGCCCAATGAGAGAACGCGATGATATGACTTTCCCTTTTGAGGAGTACAAGCGTCGAGTTGATGAGTTGCGTGGGCGCATGATGGAACGCTTGTTGGACGTGGTAATTGTCACAGACCCCGAAAATTTATACTATCTTACGGAATACAAAACCACAGGCTACTCTTTTTTCCAAGCCCTTGTGGTGCCACTTGAGGGCGAGCCTTATATGGTTACGCGTAAGCTTGAAGCCTCTAATGTCATCGCGCGTACATGGGTGGAGATTACCCGTTCATACTCGGATACAGAAGATGCCATTCAAATGCTAGTTACTAGCCTTAGGGAGATGGGTTTGGCCAAAAAACGCATTGGGTATGAGCGTAACAGTTACTTTTTGCCTGCGTACCAACAAGACTCTTTGCTTCATACCCTTACAGGCGGCCAATTGTGTGATTGCTTTGGGATTGTGGAACAAGGTAGGATTATCAAATCTTCCTATGAGATTGAAGTGATGCGCCGTTCTGCCAAGGCAACCCAAGCGGGGATGCGCGCAGGAATCGCGGCAGCCAAAGCGGGCGTGACGGAAAATGAAATTGGAGCAGAAATCTCTTCGGCCATGTTTAAAGCTGGCGGTGAGCCTCCTGCGGTGATGCCTTACGTAACTTCAGGTCCAAGAACGATGATTGGCCATGCTACATGGGAGGGGCGGATTGTGCGGCCTGGCGAACACGTATTTCTAGAAGTGGGTGGGTGTTATCGCCAGTATCATACGGCTATGATGCGCACGGTAGTGTTGGGCGAATTAACCGACAACATGGCATACGCGGAGGAGCGGATGAAATTGGCCCTTAAAAGCGCCAAAGCCTTGATTCGACCAGGGATTAGTGTGTCGGATTTGGATAATTTAATTCGCAACATCATCACCGTGGACGAAGAGCGTGGGATTTTGATTACCCGCTCGGGGTACTCCATAGGGATTGCCTTTCCTCCTAGTTGGGACGAGGGGTATATTTTGAGCCTAGCCCATGGCAACCCTACGGTATTGCGCGAGGGGATGACCTTCCATATCATCCCGTGGACATGGGGAGTGGACGGGGATAAGACGTGCGGCATTTCAGACACCATTCGTGTTACAGCAACGGGATGCGAATCCTTTTTTGAGCTGGATGAGGATTTTGTGGTGAAGAAAGAAGAGGGCAAGGTTGTGCTTCCAGAAAAAAAAGAAGTGTTGCCCTGCGACGAGCCACCGTGCGAGATAGAGGAGCGCAAAAGAGAAGCAAAAAAAGCCAATAAAAAAGGATCAAAATGAGTCAAGCACTAACAGCACGCAATCCTTATACCGAAGAAATTATTTATGAAAAACCCTTAGAGAGCGAAGAAACAATCAATGAAAAACTAGGCAAGGCACAAGAAGTCTACCGCGCGGTGTGGAAAAAAACCACGTACGAAGAACGAGCAGTTTACCTTAATAAAGTCGCTAAAGTTTTGCGCGATGAGGTGGACTATTTTGCCATGCCAATGGTGGAAGAGATGGGCAAGCCCATCAAAGAAGCCAGAGGCGAGGTGTTGAAATCCGCGTGGTGTGCCGAGCATTACGCCGAACATGCAGGGGCGTATCTGGCAACCGAACACATCGCATCAGATGCGACAAAAAGCTACGTACAGTATCTGCCTTTGGGGACAATTCTTGGGGTGTTGCCGTGGAATGCGCCATTTTGGCTAGCCTTTCGCTTCTGTGCCCCCGCACTTATGGCGGGCAATACGTGTGTGATGAAGCACGATTCGCACGTGCCAAAATGCGCCGAAGTAATTGAGCAAGCGTTTATTAAAGCAGGTGTTCCAGAGGGTGTATTTCAAAATCTAGCCATTAATTCAAGCTTGATTGAACCTGTGGTTAAACACGACGCTATCAAGGCAGTTTCCTTTACAGGTTCAGATATGGCAGGCTCAAAGATTGCTGCCCTTGCTGCATCCTTAATTAAACCGTGTGTACTAGAACTAGGCGGGTCAGACCCTAGTATCGTGTTGGCTGATGCAAACCTTGAAGAAGCGGCGGATGTGATTTGCCTTTCGCGCATCATCAACGCGGGCCAATCGTGCATCGCAGCCAAGCGGATTATCGTAGAAGAAGCCGTGTATGAGCCGATGATTGAGCTCTTAAAAACGCGGCTTGCTCAGTTGAAAATGGGTAATCCCAAAGAAGAGAGCACGGACATAGGCCCTATTGCACGCGAAGATTTGCGCGACGAACTACACAGGCAAGTGGAAGCGTCTGTAAAGGCGGGTGCAAGGCTGTTGCTTGGCGGTGAAATCCCTGAGGAAAAAGGGTATTTTTACCCTGTGACGCTGTTGGTTGATGTGACCTCAGAAATGGTGGCAAGTTGTGAAGAGACCTTTGGCCCCATCGCGGTGGTGATGAAGGCTAAAGACGCCAAAGATGCCCTAGGCATCGCCAATAACACCCCTTATGGCTTGGGTGCGAGCGTGTGGACAGAGGGCGCTAAAGGCGAAGCCATAGCTAGAGAAATCGAGGCGGGCCAAGTTTCGGTGAATGGGATTGTCAAAACCGACCCACGCCTGCCTAGTGGGGGCGTAAAGCGTTCAGGCTACGGGAGAGAGCTTGGACCACATGGCATTAAAATGTTTGTGAGTGCCCAACAAGTGTGGGTAGGCCCCAAAAAAGCTTAGCGCTAGGGGGCGCTCTTTATGACCAGTTTGTTATAATGCGACAAACTGGCCAAAGGATTTTTATGTTACCCCTTTCTTTTTTACGCGAGCCTTTTACATGTAAGGATTTTCAAGAAAAAACCACTGCGACGAGGGTGCTCCATGAAACTGCTTGTTAGCGCTCTTGAGCCCTCGGCCAATTTGCATTTAAAGCCTGTGTTGGAAAAGTTGGGACATGTTCAGTTAGAAGGTATTTTTGACCCTGCTTTTGGGACGCCTCTGCTTCCCTCTTCGGCCTTTTCGGTGATGGGTTTTTTGGACGTTGTGCCAAAAATCGCTAAAGCCAAACGGTCGATTAAAGCATTAGCACACATGAGCGAAACCGCAGACCATGTACTGCTCATTGATTCGCCCGCGTTTAATTTGCCTTTAGCTAAGGCCATCAAAGAGCGCAACCCTAAGGCAAAAATCACCTACTATATTCTTCCTCAGGTGTGGGCATGGAAGGCAAAGCGAGTGGCCAAAGTAGAGAAGTATTGTGATAATCTAGCAGCTATCTTGCCTTTTGAAACCCAGTGGTATGCTAAGGCTACGTATGTGGGCCATCCGCTGCTAGATGAAATTTCACAGGTCAAAAAAAGCCTTACATGTAAAGGGGTTATCGCCTTTTTGCCAGGAAGCAGGCCTAAAGAAATCGCAAGGTTAATGCCGTTGTTTAAAAAGGTAGCAGCAAAGCTGGGTCAAAAAGCCTTATTGGTTGTTCCTTCTTTTATTGCTCCAGAAAATATCCCCGCGCTTTATGGTGACACGAGCGGATTTACCGTGTGTTTTAATACCCACGAAGCGCTGTATGCGAGTGATTTTGCTTTTATCTGTTCGGGAACAGCGACACTAGAAGCGGCGTTGATTGGAACTCCTTTTGTGCTAGCATACAAGGCCAATGCGCTGGATTATCAGATTGCAAAGCGGTTTGTGAAGCTCCCTTTTGTGGGCCTAGCCAATGTGATTTTTCACTTTTTGAACGAGCCACCATTGCACCAAGAATTGCTCCAAGGTGCGGTGAGTGAAGCTGCCCTTTTGGAAGCGTATGCGGCGACAGATGGCGCTGCTTTTTTTGAACGCGCGCAAGGGCTTCGGACTATGTTAGGGCAAGGAAGCGCCTCAAATGTTGCAAAGATGATTCAGGTATAATGCGGGTTTACTTTTAACAAGGAGCGCTCATGCAACAAGAGCCAATGACACAGTACGGATACGAAAAACTTGAAGCAGAACTCAAAGATTTAAAGCAAGTTCAACGTCCAGAAATTGTGCGTGAGATTGACATTGCCCGTAGCCACGGCGATTTAAAAGAAAATGCAGAGTACCATGCAGCCAAAGAAAAACAAGCTTTTATTGAGTCGCGTATTCATGAGTTGAGTAATTTATTGAGCCGTGCCAAGATTGTGGATCCTAGCCAGTACGAGCACAGTTCCATTCGGTTTGGTTCAACCTTTACGCTTGAAAACTTGAACACCGAAGAGGAAGTGACCTACACGATTGTTGGGGTTACGGAGAGCAGCCTTGAAAAAGGACTTATCTCAGTAGGTTCGCCCCTTGCCAAACAGCTAATGGGGAAAAAAGAGGGTGATGAGGTGGTAGTGACCTTGCCCTCGGGTCAACAAGAATACGAAGTGCTAAGCGTTGGTTTTGTGCCAATCGTGTTTTAAAGGAGGAGTCATGGCAGAGAAAATTAATGTAGCGGTCATTGGGGCTAGCGGGTACACAGGGCTTGAGCTTTTAAAAATTTTAACCGTGCATCCCATGTTTCACATCACCTATGTGGGCACCAGCGAAGGGGGCGAAGATGTGGTAAAAATGCACCCCTCTTTGCTCAATGTTGCCAAAGGAAAAGCCCAAAAAAGTGAAGCAAGCCAGATTGCCAAAGTTGCTGATTTGGCCTTTTTGGCCTTGCCACATCAAGCGTCTATGGGCTTTGCTAAAGTGCTGTTAGTCCACGGGGTAAAAGTGGTGGATTTATCGGCGGATTATCGGTTGAGTCAAGAAGTGTACGAGGCTCACTATTGCCCCCACGAGGACCCAGAAAACATCCCCAAAGCCGCGTACGGGTTGCCAGAATTACACCGTGAGGCGATTAAATCCGCGCAACTTGTGGCCAATCCTGGGTGTTACCCTGCGGCGTCGCTTTTGGCATTGGTGCCATTTTTGCCTTACATGCGCGCGGATGCACCCGTTTTTATTGATGCAAAAAGCGGGATTTCAGGAGCAGGGAAAAAACCAAACCCCCTGACGCAATTTGTCAACATTAATGAAAACATGATGGCGTACAATCCTTTTTCTCACCGCCATGAACCTGAGATAAAAGAGCAACTCTTTTTGCGTAACAACCAGCCAAAACAGGTTTTTTTCGTTCCTCAGCTTATCCCAATAACGCGCGGCATGTTAGTAAACGCCTATGTACAGCTTAAAGAAAACATCGACCCCGTTGCCGTGCTTGAAGCGTTTTATGCCAATGAACCTTTTGTGCGTGTTCGCAAAGAACCCGTAACGCTTAAGGCGACGGCAGGTAGTCATTTTTGTGATATCTTTGCCAAAGAGAAAGAGAGCGTGTTGTTTCTCTCTTCGTCTATCGACAACCTGCTGCGTGGCGCCTCTTCCCAGGCAGTCGTTAATGCCAACATCATGTGTGGACTGGACGAATACATGGGTATTCCTACGTTGAGCTATGTGCCCTAGCGTTGTCCTCGAAAAAGGTGCTGTTTTTCTTGCGGATGGGCATGAGAATGACCAACGCTCTTACTTAAAAGAGTTTCTCTCCAATGTTGCGTCGGGAGAAATCCCACTTCCGACGCAGCTGTTTCTCATGGGCGATATGTTTGATTTGCTCGTGGGAAACATCTCCTATACGCGTCAATTGCACGCTCAGACCCTTGAAGCCCTTGAGGCCCTAGCCCAGCGTATTCCTGTGTACTACTTGGAAGGCAACCACGATTTCAACCTCTCTGTTTTGTTTTTACATGTAAAGGTGGTTCCCATCGAGCAGCAACCTTTACATGTAAAGACTCCGCAGGGGACATGGCTTTTGTTGCATGGGGACAAGTACGGCTATTGGAAACACCGTTTTTATACACGCTTTATTCGTTCTTCATGGGTGCTATGGGTGCTTGAAAAACTAGACATAGGGTTTTCACGCAGTATCTCAAAGAATCTTTTGGCTTTCTTGGCCCAAAAACATATTTGCAGAAGTATCGAAGGATTTGAGGCAAAAACGCGTGGACGTTTAGAGTTGTATCCATTAAATGGGGTTGTGGGCGTGATGGAGGGCCATTTTCATCAAGACGCTCAGTTTGAGGTGGGATCGGTGCGGTATATTAACTTTTCGAGTTTTGCGTGTGACCAAAGTTATTTTGTTGTACAATGCGTCAACAGCATACACTGTGCCAAACAGTATTTAAGGGGCAACAATGTTTGACGATAACGTGCTCAAGGTGGGCTCGAATGAAATGGAATTGGTCGATTTCCGTATTTTTAAACAGGATAAAGACCGCGTGTATGAGGGGATTTATGGTGTAAACGTCGCCAAAGTCCGGGAAATTATCAAAATCCCAAACCTCACTGAACTTCCTGGTGTTCCTGAATATATTGAAGGAATTTTTGATTTGCGAGGTGTGGTCATTCCCGTGGTAAACCTTGCCACATGGATGAACATCCAAGAACCCACTCAGATGAATATCAAGCCTCGGATTATCATTGCAGAATTTAGCAATATTCTCATCGGATTTATTGTTCATGAGGCTAAGCGTATTCGGCGTATCAGTTGGGATGATATTGAGCCCGCCTCTTTTGCAACGGGCGTGGGTGCCCTTGACCGCAGTCAGATTACAGGTGTGACGCGGATTGAAAATGACGAAGTGTTGCTCATCTTGGACCTTGAGAGTGTTGTGGAAGAGTTGGGCATTTACAAACCCAAAGTAGATGAAAACGATTTCCATATCGAGCAAGTTGTTGGAACGGCACTCATTTTGGACGACAGCACCATAGCGCGCAAGTTGGTACACGATGCGCTCAATAAAATGGGTCTTAAAGTTATTGAAGCCAAAGATGGTATCGATGGCATGAAGAAAATTGAAGAACTCTACGAAGCTTATGGCGCAGACCTTAAAAAAGAATTACGCATTATCGTGAGCGACGTGGAAATGCCAAAAATGGACGGCTTTCATTTTGCAGCCAATCTAAAAGAAGACCCACGGTTTGCAAGTATTCCCATTGTCTTTAACTCTTCAATCAGTGACCATTTTAGTGAATTACGCGGAAAAGAGGCGGGCGGTGAAGCCTATTTGACAAAATTTGATGCTGCGATCTTCTATAAAGAAGTGTCCAAAGTCATCAAAGCACATATTAAAGCTCCAGAGTAGAGGTGGGAATCATGGAAGATATTCAAGAAATTCTCGAAGATTTTTTGGTCGAAGCCTTTGAGCTGATTGAGCAAATTGACCAAGATTTGGTGGAGTTAGAGGCCAAGCCTGATGATTTAGAACTGCTTAATCGTATTTTTCGCGTAGCGCACACCGTCAAGGGATCTTCGTCTTTTTTAAATTTTGACGTACTGACACGGTTGACGCATCACATGGAAGATGTTCTAAACAAAGCACGCCGTGCTGAACTAAAACTGACTTCCGAAGTCATGGACGTGGTGCTAGAATCCATCGATATGATGAAAGCCCTGTTGCATGGCATCCGAGATCACGGTAATGATGTGGATGTGGGTATTGACATCGATGACATCTGCGTACGTTTGACTGCCGTCTCTGAGGGCGATGAAATTCCAGCTGCAGGAGAGGCTTTCATTGATCCCGCTCCTTCCTCACAAATGGTTGAGGAGACGGAAGAAGAGGTAGATGTGTCTGCACTAAATGACGATGAAGTAGAGGCAGAAATTGAGCGTTTGCTTAAACTTCGTAAAGAAGAAGACAGACAGCGTCGTGCACAAAAAAAACAAGAAACACCCAAAGAGAGCTTAAAAAAAGAGTCCGAAGAAGAAGCTGTGGTTGCAAAACCTGTGCGAGCGAGTTCTTCTGAGGAGAGAAGTGCTCCTGCCAAAAAAGGTGCTACCGCTGTTGAGCAAACTATTCGCGTAGAAGTGAAGCGCTTGGATGATTTGATGAATCTCATTGGGGAATTGGTGCTTGGTAAAAACCGTCTCATTAAGATTTACGATGATGTGGAAGAGCGTTATGAGGGTGAGCAATTTTTAGAAGAACTTAACCAAGTGGTTTCAGCGATTTCTATCGTTACAACGGATTTGCAAATCGCGGTCATGAAAACACGCATGTTGCCTATTGCAAAAGTCTTTAATAAATTTCCCCGCATGGTGCGCGACCTTTCTCGTGAACTTGGCAAATCGATGGACCTTGAGATTACAGGGGAAGACACCGAACTAGACAAATCTATCGTAGAAGAGATTGGTGATCCTCTAGTGCATATGATTCGCAATTCATGTGATCATGGCATCGAAGATGCGGCCACGCGCGCCAAAATGGGCAAACCAGAAAAGGGACTTATTGAGCTAAAAGCTTATAATGAAGGTAACCATATTGTCATTGAAATTACTGACGATGGCAAGGGGTTAGACCCTGACATTTTACGCTCCAAGGCGATTGAAAAAGGCATTATTACTGAGCGTGAAGCTGATAGCATGAGCGATAAAGAAGCTTTTGCACTCATCTTTAAACCAGGCTTTTCCATGGCCAAGCAAGTCACCAACGTTTCGGGTCGTGGTGTAGGCATGGATGTGGTGCGCACCAATATTGAAAAACTTAATGGCATTATTGATATTGACAGTGAAATAGGGCGTGGCACGGTAATGAAGCTTAAAATCCCCCTTACGCTCGCGATCATTCAGGCGTTGCTAGTGGGTGCTCAAGAAGAATATTACGCGATTCCTTTGGCCTCAGTGCTTGAAACCGTGCGGGTTCCTATTGATAATATTTACACCATTGAGGGCAAAAACGTCTTGCGTTTACGGGATGAGGTGCTTTCTCTTGTCCGCCTTTCGGACGTATTTGGCGTGAAGCAAGTATTTGAGGGCGGCGATATGACCTATGTGGTGGTCATTGGTCTTGCTGAATCAAAACTTGGCGTTATTGTCGACACTTTGGTGGGCCAAGAAGAGATTGTCATTAAGTCTATGGGGGATTATTTACAGGGCATCGAAGGGATTGCAGGGGCAACCATTCGAGGGGATGGTCGCGTGACACTGATTGTGGATGTGGCGGCGTTGATGGAGATGGCTAAGGGCATTAAGGTTGACATTCGCGCAGCAGCCAAAGAGAGCTTGGCCCATAAGAGTAAACCAAGTGACTACAAAGTACTTGTGGTAGATGACAGTAAGATGGATCGCAATATCATGATGAAATCCATGGAGCCTATTGGTATTACGCCGATTGAGGCTGCTAATGGCCTTGATGCGCTTAATATCATCAAATCAGGTGAGCATAGTATTGATGCGGTGCTTATTGACATTGAAATGCCTCGCATGGACGGTTATACCTTAGCAGGAGAGATTCGTAAATACTCTAAGTATAAAAACCTACCTCTAATTGCTGTAACTTCGCGTACCTCAAAATCTGACCGGTTGCGCGGCGTTGAAGTGGGCATGACCGAGTATATTACTAAACCCTACTCTCCAGAATACCTAGAGAGTGTGGTGCGTAAAAATATCAAACTATCGGAGTAGCACGATGAATGATAAATTAAATAAAATATTGCAAAAACAGCAAAAACAAGTGACAGACCCCGAAGCCAAAAGCCGCGAGGAAGTTATTCAGCTTGTAGGGTTTATTGTTAGTGATGAAGAGTATGCCATTCCGATGCTAAACATCCAAGAAATTATTAAGCCTCTAGAATACACGCGAGTGCCCAGCGTGCCTGATTATGTTCTTGGGGTCTTTAACCTGCGAGGAAATGTCATTCCACTCATAGATTTGCGTAAGAAATTTAACCTTGATTCGACCAAGCAAAGCGAAGATTCACGCTACATTGTTATGAAAGGGGAAAACAATATCGCAGGATTCGTGATTGACCGCTTAACGGAGGCTATTCGCATCCGCCAAGACCGCATCGACCCAGCACCCCAAACCCTTCATGCCGACAAAGGAATGATTTATGGTATTGGCAAACGCGAAGATAGCATTTTGACCATCTTGCGCGTGGAAGCACTGTTAAAACGCGACTTCTGATACTGGGCCGTTTTTAATAGCGGCCCCTCCTCTTTTGTACTTTGAAATAAGGAATATTACCTACCATGATAAAATTATGTGTTTTTGATTTTGACTCCACGTTGATGGATGGTGAAACCATTGACTTTTTTGCTAATGCGATGGGTGTTGGTGAAGAGGTGAGTGTTATTACTGAAAAAGCAATGCAAGGTGAGTTGGATTTTTTTGAATCACTTACACGTCGCGTGGGCCTTCTTCGAGGTTTGGACGTTTCTCGTGTTAATGAAATTTGTACATCCTTGCCCTATATGCCCAACACTAAAGCATGTATTGATGATCTAAAAGCTAGAGGTATTAAAGTGGTTGTGTTTAGTGGCGGTTTTAAGAGTGCTACAAACATAGCAAAAGAGGCGTTAGGATTTGATGCGCATTTTTCAAATACGTTACATGTAAAAGAGGGCAAGCTTACGGGTTTAGTGGGAGGTGAAATGATGTTTGACACCTCTAAAGGCGAAATGCTCCAAGCCCTTCAGGCTCTTTTGCATGTAAAGAAAGAAGAAACCATGGCAGTGGGCGATGGCGCCAATGACCGATCCATGTTTGCCCATGCAGGTACCCGTGTCGCCTTTTGTGCTAAACCCATTTTGAAGCAAGCAGCCAATGTTATTGTGGATCATAAAGATCTCAATGAAATTTTGAATCATCTGTAAGGACGAGCATGTATTTACTAAACGAACGTTTTTCATTGTGGTGCGATTTTGTGGAAAAAGAGTTTTTAGCGAATGGGTTTTTGGATTTAATCAAAGGGGGAAGAATCAATGGCGCAACCAGCAACCCCTCTATCTTTAAAAGCTCTTTTTTAACCTCTCCCGCCTACCAAGAGAGCAAAAAAGCACTAGAAGGAAAAACACCCAAGGAGATTTACGAGGCCCTAGCCATTGCTGACATTCAACAAGCAGCTAAAGTGCTTTTGCCTCAGTATAAAGCTGGGGACGATGGCTTTATTAGTATTGAGGTAGATCCTTTTTTAAGTAATGATGCAAAAGGAACCATCGAAGAAGGAAAGCGTCTTTTTAATGCCATCGGTATGCCTAATGTGATGATAAAAGTACCTGCGACCAAGGCTGGCTTTGAAGCCATGGAGGCACTCATGGGCGAGGGGATTCATGTTAACGCCACTTTGGTGTTTTCCCCTGCGCAAGCCAAAGGTTGTCTGGATGCTTTTGAAGCAGGCGTCAAGGCATGTACTAAAGAGACACCAAAGGGTGTAATTAGTGTTTTTGTAAGCCGTTTTGACCGTAAGTTGGATAGCGTGTTGGCGCAACACGCTATGGCACCTTTTAAGGTGGGGGTAGTTAATGCTATGTCTGTTTACCGCCTGGTTCAAGAGCGCGGACTTTCTCATGTGCGCTGTTTGTTTGCAAGTACAGGCGTTAAGGGCGAAGGGGTGCAATCAGATTATTATGTGCGAGCCCTGCTTTTCCCTAATGCCATCAACACTGCTCCTCTTGAGACCCTTCAGTCCTTTTTGGCTTCAGGCGCCAAAGGGGCACAAGAGCCATTAAATGAGGCGCAAATAACCGCATATTTTCAGGAAATTTCTAACGCCGGGGTGGTGATGGATGAAGTGTATGAGTCCTTGATGAACGAAGGACTAGAAGCCTTTCATCAAGCCTTTCGCGAACTATTAGACGCCCTGCAATAAGGAGACACTATGGCCCTAGCAGAAGTAAACGTTAGTGAATTGACCTTTGAGCAAACCAAGAAACTAAAGCATTACCTTGCTAGACTTATTGAACTGGGCGGAAGTGATTTACATGTAAAGACAGGTTCGACCGTGCGAGGTAGAATCAATGGGGAGATAGTCTCTTTTTCGGATGAGATATTAAGCCATCAAGAAGGGCTTGTGTTAGCCAAAGAGCTACTGCGCTCACGGTTTCCAGAACTTGTAGCACAGAAAAATATTGATTTTACGTTTAAACTCAATGAAGAGTACCGTTTTCGCGTTAATCTTTTTTTTCAAGTGGACGGTGTTTCAGGTGTTTTTCGGACTATCCCTTCAGTGCTCCCTACTTTTGAATCCTTAAAGCTTCCTTCAATCGTCGAGAAGTTTTGTGGTATAACACGCGGTATAGTGTTGGTAACTGGTCCTACAGGAAGCGGAAAAACAACTACATTAGCTTCTATGATTAACTATATCAACCAGACGCGTAAAAAACACATCATTACCATTGAAGACCCTGTAGAGTATGTGTACAAAGATGATCAATGTATTATTAATCAACGTGCCATCGGGCAAGATGCGTTGAATTTTTCTGACTCTTTGCGTGCGGCATTGCGAGAAGACCCCGATGTAATTTTGGTAGGGGAGATGCGTGATCTTGAAACCGTCGAAACCGCACTTCATGCGGCAGAAACAGGCCATCTTGTGCTCTCAACGCTCCACACAGTGGATGCCAAGGAGACCATCAACCGCATTATAGGCATGTTCCCAGGAAGCGAGCAAAATCGCATTAAAATGTCTCTCTCTTCTGTGTTGCAAGGGGTGGTTTCGCAGCGCTTGGTGCGTACAAAAAAAGGTGGACGTATGGCGGCCGTGGAAGTACTTGTTAAAAATGCACGCATAGAAGCATTGATCCTAGAAGGGCGTGATGGCGAAATTTTGGATGCCATCAAAGAAGGAAAAGAAGCCTATAAATCCCAAAGCTTTGACCAAGCTCTTCTAGAACTCTATGCTCAAGGCCATATTAGTTTTCAAGAAGCACTACTAAATGCCTCTTCATCTAGCGATTTGAAAATGAAACTGGAATTTTACGATGCTCAATTGGAGCAAGAGAATACAACACGAGAAGAGTTTTACGCGCAAGAGCGAGTAGATACTGATATTCTGCGTTTAAAACTTTAGCTTTTCTTTAAGGGAAACTTGGTATAATCCAACCCTTATTTTTTCACAAGGATCAACACTATGTTGGAAGGTATCATTAGAGAGAGTATCGAGAAAAAGAGCACTAAAGCTCTTAGACGAGATGGTTATCTAATTGCCAATATTTATGGCAAGGGATTTAACAATATCAATGCAGCGTTCAAAGAGAACGAGTTTATTAAAACCGTTCGCAAAAAAGAGACGTTAGCGTTCCCTGTCAAAGTGGGCGAACAGACATTGCAAGTCGTGATTGTAGAGTACCAAAAAGACCCCATTACAAGCCGTTTGGTGCACGTTGATTTAAAAGTTGCACAAGAGGGTGTCGTGGGTAAGTACATGGTTCCTGTTAAGCCTGTTGGTACCCCCATTGGTTTAAAAAATAAAGGCGTTTTAGTACAATCTAAAAAACGCTTAAGCGTACGCTGCAAAGCAGAAAATCTTCCTGCATTTTTTCCAGTAGACGTAAGCCGGCTTGATGTGGGCGATACAATTTTAGTACGCGACATGGAAACTCCTGAGACTGTCGAAATGTTAGACGCAGATCGCATTGCTGTTCTTGGGGTTATTAAAGCCAAATAAGGCTAAGTTGTGACTTTGATTGTGGGGCTCGGTAATCCCACACAAACGTATGCAAACACACGCCACAATATCGGATTTATGGTCATCGACGCTCTTGTTGGTGACCATGCCGTTACTTCTGTTTCCAAGCCCCAGTTTAAGGGCGAATTGTTTAAATCCTCTCAAACTCTTTTTTTAAAACCTCATACTTACATGAACCTTTCAGGTGAAAGCGTTCGGGCTGTGTGTGATTATTTTAAACCTGATTTGGTAGTAGTTATTCATGATGATTTGGATCTTGATTTAGGTGTGGTGCGCTTTAAAACGGGAGGCGGACACGGTGGGCATAACGGATTAAAATCAATTGACCAACACATTGGTTCGGCCTATTTTAGAATGCGTCTTGGCATTGGGAAGCCTGCCCAAAAAAGTGCGGTTGTTTCCTATGTTCTTCAAGGATTTAAGGCAGAAGAACTCCCTTGTCTTAAGCAAGTGATTAGTCATGGTGCATCCGCAATGGTTGCGCTTCAAAAAAGTTCTCCAGAAGAAGTCACAGCAGCGTTTACATGTAAAAAAGGAGTATGTGCACCATGACAAAACTCTACCAGCGTTACGTAGGAATGGTGTATTTAAAAAATGTCGTTGTCATTTTTGTGGGATTGGTGTTTTTTTACGCGGGAGTAGATTTAATCACCAATGTGAAAGATCTCCCCGATTCGGCAAATCTCCAACTTTTGTATGTGGCTTTAAATGCTTTAACAGCGGTTAATTATGCTTTGCCTTTGGCGATTGTCTTTGGGATGATTGTGTCAAAATTTTCCATGATTCGCTCCAATGAACTTATCTGTATGTACGCTGCTGGTATCTCCAAAACACAACTTCTTAAACCGCTATTTGTGTGCGCTATGGCACTAACAACTGTGTATATTAGCCTTAATTTTACCCCTTTTGTCTACGCCTATGAGTACCGTAGTCATTTGCTTAAAAACCACAACATCGCTCCTATTTCATCAGACTTATTTTTAAAATACGAAACCCGCTATGTGTATATTACCACCCTTGACCCCATCAAGCAAGAGGCCCAAGGGATTAAAATATTTGATGTGGAAGGGACGCGGTTAAAAAGTGTCATGGAGGCAAAGCGAGGTGTTTTTCAGCGTAATGAATGGTACCTTGAGGATGTAACGCTCACCCAAAAACCCACTGTAGAGTCTTTGGAAAGTCCAGGCCTTAATGTCACCACGATGCCACATGCAAAGGCACTTCAGGGGTTTAAGCCAAAAATTATTGAAAATGCCCACCAAGGCGGCATTGCGCTAACCATTGTTGACGCCTTGGATGCTTTGCATTTTTTTTCTGCCCAAGGCATTGATACAAAGGGTGTTAAAACATCCCTTTATACTATGGTTCTTTTTCCGCTGTTTGCGCCTCTTATGGTGGTTATTTTATACTTCTTTTTGCCCGCTTCTGCGCGCTTTTTTAACTTGGCATTGTTGAGCTTTATGTTTGTGATTGCCACATTGAGCACTTGGGGACTTTTGTTTGTGTTGAGTAAATTTTCTACCACAGGGGTGATTTTGCCTGAACTTGGTATTGCTCTTCCTATCGCAGTTATGGCTGGTATTGCTTTATCCCTGTTTTATCAACACCGCTAAATCACAAAGAGTGTTGAGATGCCTTTTAAAAAAGGCATGCAAAGCGTTGTTAACTTAGTTTTAGCCTACTTTTAGTAAAATGAGAGCTTGACCTACCCAAACAAGGAAATTCATGCAGTTTGAGGCGTTAGCGCAACAGTACAAAACCCCCCTTTATGTTTACGATTTTGATGGGATTACTTCCCAGTATGAAGCACTTAAGAATGCCTTTAAAGCCCGCAAATCTCTTATCTGCTATGCCGTAAAAGCCAACTCCAATCTATCAGTCATTCGCCATCTAGCCCAGCTTGGCTCAGGGTGCGATTGCGTGTCAATCGGCGAAGTAAAGCGCGCCTTAAAAGCAGGTGTGCCTCCTTATAAAATTATTTTTAGCGGAGTTGGAAAAAGAGACGAAGAGATTAAAGAGGCCCTTGAATGCGGTATTTTAATGCTTAATCTTGAAAGCGAAGCAGAGATGTATCGCGTCGAAACCATTGCTACGTCTCTTGGCGAAGTGGCGCGCATTAGTATTCGTGTAAATCCCAACATTGACCCCAAGACCCACCCTTACATCTCCACGGGCCTCCATGAAAACAAGTTTGGCGTAGACCTCGATACGGCCAAGCGGCTTTATATTCACGCAAAACACTCTGCCGCGCTAGATCCCGTGGGCATTCATTTTCATATTGGCAGTCAAATTACAGAATTGGAACCTTTTTACGAAGCCGCCAAGGTGGTTTCAGACTTGGTGCGCAACCTCAAAGCCCTTGATATTGAGTTGAAATTTTTTGATGTAGGTGGCGGACTTGGAATTAAATACAGTGAAGAAGAGACCATCAATCCCTACAACTACGCGCAGGTTATTTTAAATACACTTAAGGGCCTTGATGTCACCTTGGTGTGTGAACCTGGGCGCTTTTTGGTAGGAAATTGCGGCTATTTTTTAACCCGTGTGTTGTACGAAAAGACAAACGCAGGGAAGCGCTTTGTAGTAGTGGATGGTGCCATGAACGACTTAATTCGCCCCAGTCTTTATCAAGCATACCACCATGTAGAGTTGCTTGATGGAAAAGGAGAGGAAACGCCTGCAGACATCGTTGGTCCTGTGTGTGAAAGCGGCGATTTTTTTGCGAAAAATATTATGCTCCCTTTAACCCAACATAATGATGTGTTGGTGATTCACAGTGCAGGGGCCTATGGGTTTACTATGAGCAGTAACTACAATACCAGAGGACGTGCAGCAGAAGTGGCAGTTGAAGCAGGACAAAGCCGACTGATTCGAGTACGAGAAGATTTTGAAACGATGATTGCCCTGGAAGAAGCATGCCTGTAGGGTACTTGGTGGATGTGCAAGGCACCTTGCTAAGCGATGCAGATAAATCTCCATTGCCTGGAGCACACGCTTTTATTGAGCACTTAAACGCTTCAAAAACTCCTTATTGTGTGATTACAAACAACACCAAAGAAAAGAGTGAAGATTTTTTAACCCTCTTGCATCAAAAAGGTTTACATGTAAAGCATTACTTGGATCCTTTTATGGTGCTTGATAGCGTCATTGGCACAAAAGAAGTTTTGGTTTTTGGGCCTCAGCCCTTTGAGAAAGTGCTTACATGTAAAGGCTACAACACTCAGCCTAAAGCACCCAAAGCCATGCTCATTGCTAGCGATACAGCCTTCGATGCGCCTGTGTTTGCTACTATGATTGAAGCTGCTTTGAGCGGGGTTCGGATTGTAGGGATGCACGGAACGAGCGTCTACGCAAAAAATGGACGTAAATACCCCGGCGTAGGGGCAATCCTAGCGATGCTCTCCTATGCCACAAGCCGTGAGGCCACGGTGGTTGGCAAGCCAAGCCCTGCTTTTTATGAAGCTGCGCTTGCTTGTTTAAAAACGCAAGATAAAACCCTCTCGTGGAAAAATATTCGTATTGTTAGTGACGATGCTAAGGGTGACTTGCTAGGTGCTAAAGCTCTAGGAATGCACACAACACTTGTGTTGAGTGGAAAATGTCAAAGTAGTGAAGAAATTGCTCCCATCAGAGGAGATATTGACGCGGTGCACCCAACACTGTTAGATGTTTTGGAGGAGATAGTGTGAACCAAATTGAAATGTACCGCAATGCCATTGATGCCATTGATGACCAAATCATTGCCTTGCTCAATGAGCGTATGAAATCTGTTAAAGCTATTGGTCTATTAAAGCAAACCAGCGGTACTTCCATCTACCGACCAGAGCGCGAGCGGGAGATTTTGGACCGCCTCAAAAAAATAAACAATGGTGATTTAAATGATGCCGCCATCGAAGCTGTTTTTTTTGAGATTTTTGCGGTGAGTCGCAACCTTGAAATGCCAGAAAAAGTAGCTTTTTTGGGCCCCAAAGGAAGCTATACTCACCAAGTAGCCCAAAGCCGTTTTGGCGCCATGGGGAATTACCTTTCTCTTAATTGTGTTGAGGCTGTGTTTCGCGTGCTAGCCAATAAAGAAGCCAAATACGGTGTTGTACCGATAGAAAACAATACCGAAGGGGCAGTGGGCGAAACGCTAGATTGTTTGGGTAATTACGATGAGATTAAAATTGTTTCAGAAATCTACATGGACATCCACCACTCTTTTGCAACCTTGTCTGAAGATTTGGAGCATATTAAGCGCATCTATTCACACCCGCAAGGGTATAACCAGTGCCGTAAGTTTTTAGAGGAGCATCAGCTTTTGGATGTAGAGTTCATACCCACCAAATCCACCGCAGAAGCAGCCCAAAAGGCGAGCAAAGAGCCAAAATCTGCCGCTATTTGTTCACATATTGCCGCAAAACTTTACAATGTGCCTATTTTGTTTGGCAAGATAGAAGACAACCTTGCCAACAAAACCCGTTTTTTGATTTTGAGTGATTTTAAAAACAAACCAGGTGAACACAACAAAACGTCAATTCTAGCCAAAACAGATGACAAGCCTGGTGGCTTGGTGGAGTTTTTACAATCTTTTCAAGACAACAAAGTCAACCTCACGAAAATAGAATCCAGACCAGCTAAAGAGCGTGGTTTTAAAACAGTGTTTTACTTGGACTTCGAAGGACATATTGACGATGAGAATGTTCAAAACGTATTAGAACAAAATAAAAACAAACACCAAATCAAATGGCTAGGAAGCTATGTTGCAGGAGAATAACATGACGTTTAACCCCGTATTGGACGGTCTAAAGAACTACGAAGCAGGCAAACCCATTGAGCTTGTTGTGCGAGATTATGGGATTGCACCTCAAGATGTAATCAAACTTGCAAGCAACGAAAATCCACGAGGGTGTAGTCTTGGCGTGTTGGCTGCAATGCAACAGGAAAGTACACGTGCCCATTTGTATCCGGATGATAGCATGTACGAACTCAAAGATGGGCTAGCATCACGTTTTGGTGTAAAAAAAGAAAACGTAATTATTGGCGCAGGGAGTGATCAGGTTATCGGGTTTGCTTTGCACGCCAAGGCAAACCCCAATCAAGCAATTTTGATGGCAGGAGTAACCTTTGCCATGTATGAAATTTATGGCAAACAAACGGGGGCAACCATTCTAAAAACACCTTCAAAAATGCATAATTTGGAGGATTTTAAACAAATGCTTGCCACCCACAAGGGTGCTATCGGCGTGCTTTTTTTATGCCTCCCCAATAATCCGTTGGGTGAAGCGCTTGATGCTGATGAAGTGAAACTCTTTTTGAGGGAAGTCGACCCCAATATTTTGGTGGTCGTGGATGGTGCCTACCAGGAATATGCTAGTTATAAAGACCAAACCAAAGCCCTTGATCCTAGGGCGTTAATTGAGGAATTTCCCAATGTGCTTTATCTTGGCACCTTTTCAAAAGCCTATGGTTTGGGCGGTATGCGATGCGGTTACGGGATTGGTGAAGCAGGCTTAATCCATACATTGCATAAATTGCGCCCTCCCTTTAACATCACGACGTTGAGTTTAAAAGCAGGTATCGAGGCACTCAAAGACGAAGGGTTTGTTGCGCGATGCATGGAGGAGAATTTTTCTGAAATGAAGCGGTATGAAGCAGAAGCAAGGGCACTCGGATTTGATTTTATTGAGAGCTATACTAATTTTATTACGCTAGAGTTCCCAGAGGGAAAAATTGCCTCAAAAATTGCCCAATCCCTACTTGAAAAAGGTATAATTATTCGTGACCTCTCTGCTTATGGGATGAATGCCGTGCGAGTGACTATCGGCACGCCCGAGCAAAACAGCCGATTTTTTGAAAATTTTAAACGCGTATACTGTTAAGATGGGAGTTTAATGGACGTTAAGGTACTGCTCCACCAGATTGGCTCATTGTTTCAAACCCTTTCCTTGCGGCAACGCATTGTTGCAGCGGTTTCCATTGCTGTCGTGATCGGTTTTTTGGTTTTTTTGAGTTTTTATAAGGGTGGTAAATCTTCAGGGTACGCGGGGTATAGCGTATTGTTTGAGAATACTTCTGCTGAAGACTCAGCTTTGATTATTCAGCAATTGGAACTGCGCAAAATTCCTTATCAGATTCATAACGAAGGAACGGTACTTGTTCCTTCGGATGTGGTCTATAAAGAGCGCATCGCAATCGCTGCTTTAGGAATCCCAAAAAACAGCAAAGTGGGTTTTGAAATTTTTGATAAAAACGAATTTGGTGCTACTGATTTTGAACAGCAAATTAAATATTTGCGTGCCCTTGAAGGGGAGCTTTCACGCACCATTGAAAATCTCCAGCCTATCGCAAAGGCAAGCGTTCATATTGCTATTCCAAAAGAGAGTGTTTTTACCGAAAGACAAGCTCCTCCTACGGCGTCGGTGGTTTTGGAACTTCGCCCTTCTATGCGCTTGTCGCCCAACCAAATTACAGGTATAAAAAATCTTGTAGCAGCTTCAGTGGTACGCATGAGTGCGGAGAATGTCAAAATAGTTAATCAAGATGGTGTTCCTTTAGGAGATGATGAGGGGCTTTATGAAAATGATTTAATTCAAAACCAAATCAAATACAAACGGGATTTTGAAGCAGCCTATGAACGCAAGATTACGAATGTTTTGGCACCTGTTATTGGGGGTGTTGATAAGGTTGTGGCAAAGGTTAACATTGACTTTGATTTTGCTAGAAAAGAGAGCATGAGCGAAGAGTATGACCCTGAATCTGTTCCGCGCAGTGAGCAGTTTGTTGAAGAAAACAGAGAAGGAAGACGTCCTGCACAAGTGGGTGGTGTTCCAGGAGCTGTGAGCAATATAGGCCCCGTCGAAGGACTAGAAAGCGATCAGGTTGTGGAAAAACAGAGCAAAAGTTCCGCCACAACAAATTATGAAATTTCAAAACGCGTTACTAATATTAAGGGGCAGTTCGCGACAATTAACCGAGTGAGCGCAGCTGTTGTGGTAGATGGAAAGTATGAATTCCAAACAGGAGAAGACGGGCCAAGAAAGCTAGAGTTTGTAGCTCTCACTCCTGAGCAATTAAGAAGCATTGAAGCGATTGTGCGCCAAACCATTGGGTTTCAAGAGGCAAGGGGGGATGAAGTTACAGTAAGTAACTTTGAATTCAAGCCGCTTCAGCCTGATGGCAGGGTCGCTCCTACTAAAACTTTTGTGAGTATGGCCCATTACTACCTTGAGCCACTTATTCCTCTTTTGAAGTATTTGCTTGTTGGAATTTTGCTCTTTGTCTTTTACAAAAAAGTCATCCTTCCTTTTAGTGAAAGAATGATTGAAGCCAAGGATGATACGGCTGAACTTTCTAGGGCACTGGAAGAAGTGGATGAGGATGAAAGCGCTGAAGACACTTTGGAAAAATTTAGACAAGCACGTAAAAAAGTAGAAGAACAGCTTGGTATCGGGGATGATTTTAATGAAGAAGAGTTGCGTTATGATGTACTTTTGGAAAAATTAAAAACAATGGTAAATGACCGCGGTGAAGATGTTGCCGCCTTGCTTCAAGGTATGATTAAAAGTGAAACAGAATATGGGCCGCAAGGGAAGGATGGGTAGATGATTAAATTAACTGACCAACAGCAAACCATTTACAATGAACTAACCATGCCTGAAAAAGTGGCTATTTTAATGATTCAGCTAGGGGAAGATACAGCAACGACACTGTTTTCACATATGGACGTAGATATTGTAACAGATATTTCCCGTTATATTGCCACAGTAAAGAACATTGACCGACAAGTGGCAGGGGCGGTACTTGAAGAGTTTTATGCTATTTTGCAATCAAACCAGTTCATTCGCAGTGGGGGTATGGAGTATGCCAAAGAGATCTTATACCGAACGTTTGGACCAGAAGTGGCTCAAAAGATTTTAGATAAATTGGCAAAATCCATGGAAAACACCCAAAGTTTTGGGTATCTTTCTCAAATTAAGCCCCAGCAGTTGGCGGATTTTATCATTAACGAGCACCCTCAAACAATCGCATTGATTATGGCACACATGGACCCTACGAGTGCGGCAGAAACTATCTCCTTTTTCCCAGATGAGTTGCGCAGCGAAGTGACAATCCGTATGGCAAATTTGGGCGATATTTCCCCTTCAGTTATCAAGCGCGTTTCTGCTGTTTTGGAGAGCAAGCTTGAGTCTCTTACGTCTTACAAGGTTGAGGTGGGTGGACCTCGAGCGGTGGCGGAAATTCTCAATAGATTGGGTCAAAAAGCCTCTAAAGCAACAATTAGCTATATTGAGCAAACCGATGAAAAACTTGCTACTATTATTAAAGAGATGATGTTTACCTTTGAGGACATCATGAAGCTTGACAATAGCGCTATTCGCGAAATACTAAAGGTTGCCGATAAAAAAGACTTAATGGTTGGGCTCAAGGGAGCTGCAGAAGAGTTGCGCAATAAATTTATGGAAAACATGTCCCAGCGTGCCTCGGAAGCTTTTTTGGAAGAGATGCAATTTTTAGGGGCAGTGCGTGTAAAAGATGTGGAAGAGGCCCAGCGTCGTGTTGTGGATGAGGTGCAAAAACTAGCCGAACAAGGTATCTTGCAAGTAGGTGAGACCGAAGAGATGGTTGAATAATGATACGCACGGTTATTTCTTCAAAAAATATGCACGATCACAATGTGGAGCCTTACCGCTTTAAGGTTTTGGGCACAACGTTTGAGCCAAAGCAAAAACCAGAGCCTTTGGAAGAAAAAAAAGAAGAGGAACCCAAAAAAGAGTCTCCAGCACCCGAACCAACCAAGCCCCTTGAATCAGCGTTTGTGGAAGAGCTTCTTAAGAAAACAGATGAACTTTCTACAAATATTATTAAGCTCCAAATCCAAATAGAAAATCAAGAAAAAGAGTTTGAAAAACGCCTTCACGATGAGATTCACCGTGCCAAAGAAGAGGGCGCTTCCCAGGGCTATGTTAAGGCGCAAGAAGAGCAGCGCGAGGCATTAAAGGCTCTTCAGGGACATTTTTCACGCTCTTTACATCTTTTAGAAGAAGAGCACCAGCGCTTTAAAGTTTTTTTGGAAAAAAGCGAGGCAGAGCTTTCAGAAGCTGCGATTGATGTGGCTAAGGAGGTGGTCAAAAAAGAAATTTCTCACCACTCAACTGCCGTTTCCATTGCTCTTTCGACTGCGCTTATGCGAGAGCTTCAAGATGCAACAAAGCTTGAAATACGGGTGAATCCAAAAAACTATGAAGGGGTCAAAGAGGCACATGAAAAATTTGAGCATATTCAAGTAGGGGTCGATGATGCAATTACGGAAGGCGGCGTGATTATCCTAAGCGATGTGGGCAATATTGATGGGACGATTTCAACACGTTTGGAAAAAATAAAACAAATGATGAAAGAGTAGCAATAAGGATAATGGGCAAATGAATATTAGAGAAAAAAATCATGAAGAACTAAAAGAGATATGCCATCAAATACGTGAAAAAATTTTAGCTACTGTCAGTAAAAACGGGGGCCATTTAAGCTCAAATATTGGGGCGGTTGAGCTTACTGTGGCAATGCATTATGTTTTTAATATAGAAAAAGACCCTTTTATTTTCGATGTAAGCCATCAATGTTATGCACACAAATTACTTACAGGGCGTTGGGATTCTTTTGAAACATTGCGTCAATTCAATGGAGTTTGTGGCTACACAAAACCCACAGAGTCTCCTTGCGACTATTTTGTTGCGGGCCATAGCTCCACGTCCATCTCATTGGCAATTGGTGCGGCAAAAGCTATCAAGCTTAAAGGCGAAGATCGTATTCCTGTTGTGTTGATAGGAGATGGGTCTATGAGCGCAGGGATGGTGTATGAAGCACTGAATGAACTGGGAGACAGAAAGTATCCTGTTGTGATTATTTTAAACGATAATGAAATGAGCATTGCAAAACCTATTGGTGCAGTTAGTAAGTATTTGTCTCAGGCCATGGCAGGAAAGTTTTACCAAAAAATTAAGCAAAGAATGGAGCAATTTCTCACCTACTTGCCTGAGGGTGCAACATACATGGCGAAAAAATTTGAAGAGAGCTTGAAGCTCATCACTCCAGGACTTTTGTTTGAAGAGCTTGGCCTTGAATACATTGGACCTGTAGATGGGCATGATTTGGAATCTTTGATTGAAACCTTGCAAATAGCCAAAGAGATGGGCAAGCCCGTCATTGTCCATGCTCAGACGCTAAAGGGAAAAGGGTATGAAAAAGCAGAAGGGTATTATGAAAAATGGCACGGCGTAGGCCCCTTTGATTTAAAGAGTGGTAAATCACTAGGCACTTCATCCTCCAAAAACGCCACAGAGCTTTTCAGCGAAGGGTTATTGCGTCTTGCTTCATTACACGAAGATGTAGTGGGAGTAACTGCTGCCATGCCAAGTGGGACAGGAATGGATAAATTAATTGAAAAATTTCCTGAACGTTTTTGGGATGTGGCCATCGCAGAACAACATGCTGTAACATCTATGGCAGCCATGGCCAAGGAAGGGTTTAAGCCTTTTATAGCCATCTACTCGACATTCTTGCAGCGGGCGTATGATCAGATTATTCATGATTGTTGCTTGATGAATCTTAATGTTGTTTTTGCTATTGATAGAGCAGGCATTGTGGGAGAAGATGGAGAGACACATCAAGGCGCATTTGATCTCTCTTTTTTATATCCAATTCCTAACATGACCCTCTTTGCTCCGCGCTGCCCGCAAAGCATGGAACATGCCATTACCTATGCTTATGCACACCAAGGGCCTTGTGCTTTTCGCTACCCACGCGGTACGTTTTTAGAGTGTGGTGAACATGCGGGAAGTGTTTTTGAGTATGGTAAAGGCGAAGTTCTTGAAGAGGGTGAAACCTCTGTATTTATTGGTTATGGCAAGGGTGTGGGAAAGGCATGGGCAACCAAACAACTGGTTAAAAAAGAGATGAATCCTGCTTTGGTTGATTTAAAATTTCTAAAACCTCTTGATGAGGAGTTGTTGTTAGGCTTGGCACAACGCTATAGCCAATGGTATGTTTTTAGCGATTCAGCAAAATGTGGAGGCGTGGGTGCAATTTTGAGTCATTGGCTCCAAACGCAGGGTATTTTAACTGTACATGTAAAGAGTTTTGAATACGGCGATGCGTTTATTGAACATGGAAAAACAGCGCTAATAGAAGAGCACTTGGGGGTTTCCCCTGAAACGATAGCAAAAAGCTTAAAAATAACCTAAATAGTAAAAATTATTAAATAAATAAAATACTTTTTAAAAATATTTTTGGCATAATGGAATAAAAATTAGGAAAATCCCATGAAACAGTACCTTGAACTCTTAAAAGAAAGAAATTTAAAGGCCACACCGCAACGTCTTTCTGTTTTGAAGACGTTGGGTGAGCACATGCACCCTACGATGGAAGAGCTTTATGAGAAAATCAAAGAAGATCACCCTTCGGTTTCGTTGGCTACGGTTTATAAAAATGTCAACACTTTAAAAGAAGAGGGGCTGATTGCAGAAATCAATACACCTGGGTCTAAAACCCGCTATGATATTTTTTGCCATCCGCATATCCATCTTGTGTGTGCTGCATGCGGCGATATTCAAGACTTCCCGTGTGATATTGGTTTTGAAGCGTACCAGCATGACATTGAGGCTAAAGCGGGAAAAGAGATTAAACGCATTGATGTTGTTGCGACAGTGGAGTCGTGCAAAAAGTGTTCCTAGGAATTTAAAGGGTGAGCATGTCACCCTTTAAAGAGGTGCTAGTTCAAAGTTTTTCTACGTTTTTTGCAAGATATTCCGCAACACCTTGTGTCGAACCTTTCATTCCCTCATCTCCCTTGCTCCATCCTGCGGGGCAAACTTCTCCATGCTCATTGGTAAATAACATTGTGTCTACCATACGAATCATTTCATCAATGTTGCGTCCAAGGGGCAAGTCATTGATGACGGCATGGCGCACAGTGCCATCTTTGTCAATCAAAAAAGAACCTCGAAGCGCTACGGATTCATTGAAGAGTACATCATAATCTTTGGCGATTTTTTTAGTAAGGTCAGCAACTAAAGGGAAGCGTACTTGCCCGATACCTCCTTGATTTACCGCGGTGTTTTTCCATGCAAAGTGAGAAAACTGCGAGTCAATAGAAACACCAATGACATTAACACCACGGCTTGTGAACTCTTCTAGGCGTTTATCAAAAGCAATAATTTCTGAAGGGCAAACAAAGGTAAAGTCCAGAGGATAAAAGAAAAGAACAGCACCTTTTTCACCAATATTTTTGTAAAGATTAAAATCTTCAACGATTTGATTGTTGCCTAGTACCGCAGTAGCTGTAAAGTCGGGTGCTTTATTTGTTACTAACATAGAAACTCCTTAATTAAGAAAATTTATTGATGGCGAAATAATATCATCTATTTCTTAAGAAATTAATTAAAGATAAGTGTTACATGTAAAGGTTTGTATTAACTTTTAGTGTTCTGCGGCAAATCCTTTTGTTATAATGCGCTTAGATATTTTTGAGGGAAAAACATGAAAAACAAGTATTTATTTACAAGTGAATCTGTAACGGAAGGGCATCCTGATAAAATAGCCGATCAAATCAGTGATGCAATTTTAGATTATATTATTGCTCGTGATCCTGAAGCCAAAGTAGCTTGCGAAACTCTTGTTTCCAACGGCCTTTGTGTTGTGGCGGGAGGGCTTCAAACAACAACCTATGCGCCAATGCAGGAAATTGTGCGAGATGTAATTCGCCGTATTGGATATACGGATGCCACGTATGGATTTGATTACCGCACAGCTGGAGTGCTTAGTGCTGTAGGAGAACAAAGCTTGGACTTTCCTGGGAGAGCCATGAAAAAAGACGGCATCATGGGCGCGAGTGATCAAGGAACGGTCTATGGTTATGCCTGCGACGAAAGCCCATCGCTTATGCCTTTACCTATCTCACTGGCACATGCGTTAGCTTTTGCATTATCTAAAAAAAGAAAAAGTGGTATGTTGCCTTTTTTGCGCCCTGATGGCAAAACCCAAGTGACGCTTCGGTATGAAAATGATACTCCTGTTGCGGTAGAGAGCGTAGTAGTTTCCACACAGCACTCTCCCGAAATCTCCCAAGCGCTATTAAAGGAAGCAATTATTGAAGAGATTATTAAGCCCACTTTGCCTAAGCATCTCTCTTATGAGACCCTTGTGTGTCATATTAACCCAGCGGGTCGTTTTGTTGTTGGGGGACCACAGGGTGATGCGGGACTTACAGGGCGAAAGATTGTGGTGGATAGTTATGGGGGGAGTTGTCCTCACGGAGGAGGTGCATTTAGCGGAAAAGACCCCAGTAAAATAGTCAGGAGTGGCGCTTATATGGCGCGGTATATTGCCAAAAATCTTGTGGCAGCCAAGGTGTGCACAAAGGTTTTAGTACAACTTTCTTATGCTATTGGTATTGCTAAGCCTGTGTCGGTTTGGGTGTGGACCTATGGGACAGCTCGCGAAACAGAAGAAAAAATTGTAGCTTGCATTTGGGAGGTTTTTGACCTTACGCCCAAGGGAATGATTTACGCCCTAGACCTCCTTCGGCCCATTTATGAAACAACAGCTTCGTATGGTCATTTTGGTAGGGAGGATGAGGGATTTGGCTGGGAGCGGTGTGATAGAGTTGAGGACATCAATGCATTTTTTGGAAGAGACTAGGGTATTGTAAATCAAAAAAATGCAAAAAACAGTGTGCTGAGTTGGTATTTATTTTTTATACCTCTTTTAAACTTTGTGTGCTATAGTTTGCAGGTTTCAACTAGAATTTCAAAGGAGAAAAGATGGCTGTAAAGATTACAGATATTTGTATCAGTTGTGGCGCCTGTATCGACGAGTGTCCAGTAGAAGCAATCGTGGATGATGACGATAACCCAACAGGAGAAGGCATTTACTACGTGTACCCTGACAAATGTGTAGAGTGTGTCGGTCACCATGACGAGCCAGCTTGTGCATCGGCCTGTCCAACAGAAGGTTGTATTGTATGGGATGCAGCTGTCGATGGTCAGCCAAGTCGTGATGAAATTACAGCAGATATGCGTGGCGGAAACACTGCCTGCGTAGAATAATCTTCTTAATGGGCCCTTACTAATTCGGGCCCATTCTCTTCTCTTCTTTTATTTAAAACAATTTTTTGCTATAATCCCGACCTTGCATTGTGCAAACACTGTAATCCACCGAAGGAGTTATTGACAATGGAGCAAACACTATCCATTATTAAGCCAGACGCTGTTGCTAAAGGTGTCATTGGAAAAATTGTTGACCGATTTGAGTCAAATGGGTTGAAAATAGCTGCGATGCGAAAAATTAAACTAAGCCGTGAAGATGCTGGAAAGTTTTATGAAGTTCACAAAGAACGCCCATTTTTCGGAGAATTGGTTGATTTCATGACCAGCGGACCTGTGGTTGTTATGGTTCTTGAAGGTGACAATGCAGTGGTGAAAAATCGAGAGCTTATGGGTGCAACTAACCCAAAAGAAGCAGCTCCTGGAACCATTCGAGCTGATTTTGCTCAAAGTATTGATGCTAATGCAGTACACGGAAGCGACTCTCTTGAAAATGCAAAAGGGGAGATTGAATTCTTTTTTGCAAAACGAGATATTAGCTAAACAATGATCATTGATTTTCGAAAGATTCCTAAAGAAGAATTTGAAATCGATGTTAAAGAGGGCGAAGTCTCTCTAAAAGCGCGTGTTTTCAAAAAAAAATCAAACCTTCTTGTGTGCCAAGGAAAAATTTCTGGAACGCTTGAGCATCACTGTGACAGATGTGGCGCCCCATTGCCTGTGGCTCTTGATGAGGCAGTTGAAGTTTGGATAAGCGATGGTGCAATTCCCTTAGAAGAGGAAGGGCATTTGCTCAACTTGGTTGAATTTTTTGATGGACGTGTGGATTTTTGTGCTATTTTACATAGCGAAGTAGAAGCAATAAAGAGTGATTATTTTTATTGTCAAACCTGTGAAAACTAAACAAAGGAGAGTACAATGGCTGTACCAAAGAGACGCGTAAGTAAGACCCGTTCAGCAAAACGACGTACACACTATAAAGTGTCACTCGCAATGCCTGTGAAAGACAAAGACGGTTCTTGGAAAATGCCCCACCGCATTAACAAAACAACTGGCGAATATTAATTCGAATGTTGCGCATAGCAATTGACGCCATGGGTGGCGACTTCGGCCCAGAACCAATCGTCGAAGGAGCCATCCAGGCACTTTTAGCCTCCAAAAAAGAGTTTCATGCTATTTTGGTGGGCGATAGCGCTGTCATTAAGCCAATGATTCCACAAGGGCTGTTAAAAAAAGTATCTTTTGTGGAGACACGCGATGTTATTGATATGCACGAATCTGCGACCGATGCCTTAAAACGAAAAGAGTCTTCCATTTACAAAGCAGTGGATTTGGTTAAAAATGGCGAGGCAAATGCTGTGGTTTCAGCAGGGCACAGTGGCGCGACCATGAGCCTTGCAACACTTCGCATTGGCCGTATCAAAGGGGTTGCAAGACCCGCAATTGCTACATTGATGCCAACCCTTAAAGGCGGGTATACGCTTGTGTTAGACGTAGGGGCGAATGTAGATTGCAAGCCCGAGCATCTTTTTCAGTTTGCCGTCATGGGAGAGGCCTATGCCAAAGAGGTAATGGGCGTCAAACACCCAAAAGTCGGACTTCTTTCCAATGGCGAAGAAGAGAGCAAGGGAGATGAAATCACCAAAGAAGCGCATAAAAAATTGCTCAAACTCGGTTCTTTTATTGGAAATGTTGAGGGAAACAATATTTTCGACAATTCAGTAAACGTTGTTGTTTGCGATGGATTTGTGGGAAATATCGTTTTAAAAACCAGTGAGGGAGTAGCTGATTCCATCACGAAAATCATTCGTCAAAACATCAGACGTTCTCCTGTTGCAATCGCAGGTGCAATGTTGATGAGAAAAGTGTTTAAGATTCTTAAAACCCAAGTGGATTATGCAGAATATGGCGGAGCTCCATTGCTTGGGATTCAAGGATGTGCGATTGTTGGGCACGGTAAAAGTAATGCAAAAGCGGTAAAAAATGCTATTTTTCAGGCTCTTAATTTTGCCGATTCAACCATTAATACAACAATCGAAAGCGAGCTTTTGCGCTATAAGATTTAAGCGAAGGATATTTACATGTACGCGACCCTCAAATCCATCGGAGCGTATGCGCCTCAAACTATTTTGACCAACCACGACCTTGAAAAAATGGTTGATACGACCGATGAGTGGATTACTAAGCGTACAGGAATTAAAGAACGTCGTATTGCCGCCCCTGATGAAGTAACGAGTGATTTGGGTGCGGCAGCTGCAAAAATTGCCATAGCGCGCGCAGGCATTGACCCTAAAGAGATTGATGGGGTTATTTGTGCGACGCTGAGTCCAGATTACCTTACAATGCCCTCAACCGCGTGCATGATTGCACACAAGCTCGGCCTTAGCCACGTAATGGCATTTGACATTTCTGCAGCGTGTAGTGGATTTGTTTATTTGCTTAATCTTGCTAAAGCGTTTGTTGAATCAGGAGCATACAAAAATCTTTTGATTGTAGGTGCAGAAAAAATCAGTAGTTATGTAGATTACACCGATCGCGGTACATGTATTTTATTTGGGGATGGCGGTGGGGCTGCCATCATTGGCCAAACTGAAAATAAAAACGAAGCAATTTTAGACGTGCATGTGGCATCTGATGGCGAATATGGTCACTTGTTAATTACGCCCGGAGGAGGTTCAAAGGAGCCTTGTTGTTTGAGTCTTCTTGAAAACAAGCGCCAATTTATCCAAATGGCGGGCAATGAAGTGTTTAAGATTGCTGTTAAAACCCTAACCAATGATGTGATTGATATTTTGGCAAAAAACAACCTTTGCGCAGAGCAAATTGATCACTTTATTCCCCATCAAGCAAATTTTCGCATCATTGAAGCGGTGCGCCAAAAGCTAGAATTTCCTGAGGAAAAAACTGTTTTAACTGTCCACAAATACGGCAATACCTCTGCTGCTTCGATTCCTATGGCGATGAATGATGCTTACGAAGAGGGCCGTATCAAGCGAGGGGATTTGATCTTGCTTGATACGTTTGGGGGCGGCTTCACGTGGGGAAGCGCTCTACTTCGATTTGGGGGAGAGTAGTCTCTACCCCAAAATAAGACGCACGCGTCGAATCCCTTCAGTCTTTTCAAGGGCCTGAATCAGGCTAGGTGAAATTTCCCCTTGAACATCAAGGAGCATGTAAGCAACATCTCCTTTGCTTTGGTTAATCATCTCATCAATATTGATTCCCTCTTTTGCCAATAATGAGGTAACTGTGCCGATAATATTGGGAATATTTTTATTTACGATACTGAGGCGTTTTATTCCTTTGCGCATCGGAAGTTTACATGTAGGGAAATTTACAGAGTTTTCAATGTTGCCACTTTCCAAAAAGTTTTTAAGTTGTCGGCTTGCCCAAATGGCGCAATTTTCTTCACTTTCTTCCGTGGAAGCTCCAAGATGAGGAACAGGAATGACTCCTTTGGCATGGATGAGTTTTGTTGTAGGAAAGTCAGTAACATAAGCGCCAATTTGCCCAGATTCCAAAGCGTCAAGAAGGTCATCTTCTTTAAACAATTCTCCACGCGCAAAATTCATAATTTTAATACCGGGCTTCATCATGGCAAATTTTTCGGCATTGTACATCTCTTTGGTGGAGGGCAGAAGAGGGACATGAATGGTGAGGTAGTCTGCGCTTTTAAGAAGGGTCTCTAGTCCTGAAGCTTTTTGCACATCATTTGAAAGTTCCCACGCACCATCTACGGATAAATACGGGTCGTACCCAATGACATTCATCCCAAGCGCGAGGGCGTCTTTGGCGACTAGAGCACCAATAGCGCCAAGACCAACAACGCCAAGGGTTTTTCCTTTGATTTCACATCCAGCGAAGTTTGCCTTTCCTTGTTCCACGAGGGCGGGGATTTGGTCTGCTGGGGCCTCTAAGGACTTAGTCCATGCAACACCACCAACCACATCCCGTGAAGCTAGCAGCATGGAGCATAGCACCAACTCTTTTACTGCATTGGCGTTAGCGCCAGGGGTATTGAAAACAACGATACCTTTTTCACTGCAACGCTCTAGGGGAATATTGTTTACACCCGCTCCTGCTCTAGCAATTGCCTTAAGAGAGATGGGAAATGGCATCTCGTGCATTTTAAAACTGCGCACGATAATTCCATCGGGCTCGTTAAATTCACTAGCAATTTCATACTGCCCGTGCGGCAAAAGGTCTAGTCCTTTTTCGGCGATCTTATTGAGGGTTTGAATCTTATACATGTAACGCTCCTAGCGATGGGTTTTGGCAAAAGAGTGCATGAGGTCTACAAGAGCCTGTACACCTTCTTTGCGCATAGCATTGTAAATAGAAGCCCGCAAACCACCTACTGAACGGTGGCCTTTGAGACCCACCATCTGCTCTTTTTGAGCAAGGTCTAAAAGGGCGGCTTCTAGTGTTTTATCTTTGTCTTTGATGTTAAAAGAGACGTTCATCAGCGAGCGGGACCCAGGGAGTGCGTGCCCCACATAGAACCCTTCGCTTGCGTCAATAGCATTGTAGAGTAGGGCTGCTTTTTCTTCATTGTACTGTCGTACTGCTTCTACGCCCCCTTGCGCTTTTATCCATTTCATAGTGAGACCCAAGAGATAGATGCCAAAAGTGGGTGGAGTGTTGTATAAAGAGTTGGCTTCTGCGTGGGTTTGGTAGCGTAGCATGGTAGGCACTGTTTCATTTACTCTTTCTAGTAAATTGCGTTTGATGATAACAATGGTAACCCCAGAAGGCCCTGCATTTTTCTGTGCCCCTGCAAACAAAAGACTTGTTTTATTCCAGTCAATGGGGTACGAAAAAATATCACTGGAAGCATCCACTACAAGAGGGGCAGTGGCGTCGGGGAATGTTTTGTATTGGGTGCCATAAATAGTGTTATTAGAAGTTATGTAAGCATAATCAGCCTCATCGCTAAAGGCAATATTTTCAGGAATATGCGTATAGCCACTCTCTTTGGAGCTAGCAACGACGCGGGTGTTTAATCCCATGATTTTGGCTTCTTTAATCGCTTTGGAAGACCAAGTGCCTGTGTCGACAAACTCAATAACGCCCCCTTGGGAGAGGTTAAGTGGCACCATAGCAAATTGCAGTGAAGCGCCCCCTTGGAGAAATAAAACATCATAATCTTCGGGTACATGTAAGAGTGTTTTGATGTCTTCTATGGCTCTGTTGTGCACTTCTTCATACATAGAAGAACGGTGAGAGGCTTCCATGATGGAAAGCCCATGCCCATGAAAGTCAAGTAGGTGTGTTTGGGCTTCTTTAAGAACTTCTTGAGGAATCATAGAAGGGCCTGCGCCAAAATTGATGGCTGATTGCATGTTGTCTCCTTAGGTTAAATGTGCAAGATTTGGGATACAAAAAAGTGAGATTGTATCAAAGGAAACTATAAAATCTTATGAAGCGTGGTGGCATTGCCCATCCAAGAGGAGAGCGCGTCCCAATCGCCTTTCTCAATCATGGTTTTGGCACTGTGAAGCTCTTTTTCAAAAAGGTTGATGGATTCAAGCAAATTGACGCGGTTTTGCATGAAAATTTCGCTCCACATCTGGGGTGAACTTTTGGCAATCCGGCTCATGTCACGAAAGCCGCCACCCGCAAGCAAAAGAATACTCTTGGGGTCTTCTTGGCCCATAACGCTATTGGCAAGAGCGTAGCTAAGGGCATGGGGAAGGTGGGAGATAAACGAAGCGTGGCGGTCATGAGATGCGGGGTCCATAAAGACGATTTTCATGCCAATGTGGGAAAAAATTTGCACGGAACGCTCTTTATGTAAATCGCCCGAATTGTCAAAATCACACAAGACCACCACAGCCTCGCGGTACAGTCCCTTCAAGGCTGCACTTGGCCCAAACTTTTCTGTTCCTGTCATGGGGTGGGCGGCCACAAAGTTGGAGCGAATAGAGGCGGGAACGGAAGCGATAATTTTTGCTTTGGTACTGCCTAAATCCACAATTGTTGTGCGTTTTGAGACCCCTACAAGCTCTTGAAGGGTTTTGATAATGCCCTCAACGGGGATAGCCAAAAAAATCATATCACACTGTTTGAGCTCTTCAAAAGAGACAATTTCACCCACCAAGCCAAGAGAAAGGGCTTCTTCGCAGTGGGTAAGATTGTGGTCAATGCCCACAACTTTTGAGACAAGTTTCGTCTCCTGAAGCGCTAGCCCTAAAGACCCTCCCATGAGGCCAAGGCCGACAATGCCTACGGTCATTTTTTACACCTTTTTGGATTTTTACGATGGATTAAATCTTGAGATGGTATTATATCCACTTTGCTACTAAAAACCTGATTACACAAGGAATCCTTCTTGATGAAAACACTCACCATACTTCCCTTATTAGCAGCAACATCGCTGATGGCCATCACCATAGAATCTGTTACTTACAATGGCCTTGTTCGCCTTTCGCCTGATTCAGCAAAAGAGATTACGGGCCTTGAAAAAGGCAAGCAACTTGATATTGAACAGGTAGATGTTGCTATCAAAAAACTTTACATGCAAAATTATTTTAATGACATCTGGATAGAAGAAGATGGTGGTCATGTTACTGTTTTTGTCAAAGAAAAGCCTGCGATTGCACGTATTGAGTTTGAGGGTGTGGGGCAAAATGACAAAGAAGTTCTTGAGCCTCTTTTGGGTGTGCGCAAAGGAATGATGTACGATGAAAGAACTCTTGCTGAAGCCAAAAAGCGCATTCAACAATTTTTTGAAGCTAAAGGGTTTTTTGATACGGTCGTGGAAGTTAAAAGCGAGCCTCTTGCGCAAGAGGGAAGCTTACATGTAAAGTTTTTGGTAAACCGCGGTGAAAAGATTATTATCCGTTCTGTGCAAATGTGTGGAGCAGAGGCACTGGGTTATAAAAATGTTGAACCTGTGCTTGGTAACAAAGAGCGTGAAATGCTAGGGTGGTTTTGGGGATTTAACTCAGGGGAACTAAAAGTACATGAGCTTCCTCTGGACAGCGACCGCATTAAAGACGAATACATGAAGCGTGGGCATTTGGATGTGCAAGTATCCACTCCTTTCCTTAAAACCTATACCGACAGCTTTAATGCAACCCTGACATACCAAGTGGTTGAGGGAGAGGTTTATAAGGTGGAATCTATCACCTTTAATGCACCAGAGGGATTGTTGGACGAAGAGGCATTACGTGATGAGCTTTCTCTTGTGGAGGGCAAGGTGGCGAGTGTTGAACGGTTGCGAAAGGATTTGCAACTTGTAGAAGTTGCGGTTGCGGATCAAGGGTATGCGTTTGTGCGGGTTTTTCCTGATTTGGTGCAAAACAAAGAAAACAAAACCGTGTCCATTACTTACGTTGTTACTCCAGGCGAAAAAGTGCGCGTGCGCAATGTGCGTATCGCGGGCAATACACGTACAATTGACCGCGTTATACGCCGTGAAATGTACTTGACTGAGGGTGCAATGTATAGCCGTACTGACTTGGTGGATTCGCGCAATGCTATTCGCCGAACGGGCTATTTTGAAGATGCGACCATCACAGAAGAGCGTGTGAGTCGTAATGAAATGGATCTTTTGGTAAGCGTAAAAGAGACATCCACAGGAGCCATTAGTGGGGGTATTGGGTATGGAACTTCTGATGGGTTGTTGCTGAGTGCTAGTGTGTCTGATGGCAACGTACTTGGAAGCGGACTGAAGGGAATGGTGAGCGTGGAACGATCGGAAAAAGAGTTGACAGGACGCATCTCCTTAACCAACCCGCGCGTTTTTGACTCGGTGTATAGTCTGGGAGGAAGTATCTACTCGGAAGATAATGAATGGATTGATTACGATGAGCAAAAAGTAGGGTTTGATATCTCTTTGGGAAGGCAGTTTGGCCGGTACACTTCCGTGGGGCTAACCTATGTGCTAGAAGAAGTTGAGTTGTCAAATATGACCCAAGCCTTAAAAGATGAATATGGCTATGAAGAAGGAAAGCGTATTAAAAGCTCTATTGCCCCTTCAGCTTCTTTTAACAACACAGATGATTATTATCTCCCTCGCTCTGGGGTTAGCGCCAGTGCTTCTTTGGAGTTTGCGGGGCTTGGCGGGGATTATGAATTCGTAAAAAACCACTACCGCTTTGCTTATTTTTACGGCCTAAAAGATGCGATGGATTATGATTTGATTTTGCGCTACAAAGCACGCCTTTCCCTGGCATGGGATAATGGTTATTTGCCCCGCAACGAACGGCTATACTTGGGCGGTGTGAGCAATCTAAGAGGCTTTGCTTCCCGTTCCGTTTCTCCTAAAAACGCCGCTGGCACCCTCCTTGGTGGAGAGATGTCTTTTGTAAACTCTATCGAAGCGAGCTTTCCTTTGGTGGAACGGCTCAAAATGCGTGGCGCATTATTTTTTGACTATGGGATGATTGGAGATAGTAACATCGCCGATGAGACGCGCGCGAGTGCGGGTGTGGTGTTAGAATGGACCTCTCCCCTTGGACCAATTGCGCTTATTTTTGCAGAACCCATTGAATCAAAAAGTGGAGACGATACGGCGAGTTTTGAGTTCACAATCGGGCGCCAGTTTTAGTGCGCCCCAAATGCATTCTCTAATACTTTTGTGCTAAAGGCTGTTTGAAGAAGCAACTAACGAAAAGCGATGGCAAAAGAGGCAGGCTTGGTCAGCTTCTTAATTGCTTCTTTGGCTAGGCGCATAGAGATATCACTCTTTACATGTAAGGTGTGGTTTTCGTAAAAAAACGTTACAGATGGGTTGCTAAGGTCTGCGTTGAGGCATTTGGCAAAAGAGAGGATAAAGCTTAACCAGTTTACAACGTTGGCCTCAGGCAACAACGCACCATAGGCTCCAAAGTCTTCGTAGTTTGGCAGTTTTTTGGCATGGTATTTTACCAAAAGCGCAATAAGCATTTTTTCTTCATGGGAAAAGCCAAAGTTGAGGTTGTTTAAAATAAAATAAAAACTATGCAAATGCTCCTGATAAACACTCAAATAACTCCCTACAGAATGTAGCTTGCCTGCGACAGAAAGTGTTTCTTTGTGCGTTGGGTCAATTTTATGCAAACACACAAGAGCATCAAAAAGTGCCAAAGCCGTCTTTGCAACATAAACATCGCCTTTTGGGTTTTGGGAAAAACGGTCCATGAGGCTTTTAAGGCTTGGATTAAAATTTTGAGGAAAAACCCCCCGTTGTGAAGCCAACAAATCACTCAAGAAAACCCCTTCACGAACCCCTGCTCCCGAGGTAAGCACTTTTGAGACTCCGAGCTTGTCGAGTAGTTTGCTAAAAATCACACACCCTTCTCGAATGGTGTCAATGCGATCTTTTTTGAATCCGTAGGGTTTTAAATCCAAAATACTTTTTTCTCCAATGGCCTCAATCCAACTACGGTGTAAAGCAACGTCAAAGGCAAAGCCGTGGACTGTTTTTAGAGGGTAGAGCTCTTTTTCCATAATAGCATTTGAAAGAGCCCGAAGGGTTCCTCCAATGCCCACGGCGCAAGGTGAGGCAAAATGGGAAGGGAGGGTTTCAAGAGCATTGTTTAAAAAGGCTTCAAGAGCGCTTCTGTCCTGTTTGGTGTCAAAAAAAAGCTCTTTAAGTCTAACGGTGCCAACATTCAAAGAGAACGTATCAACAATCTTTCCTCGGACTATTTTAGCCAACTCTGTAGAGCCCCCGCCAATGTCAATCGTTGTAGCCTCTTCTAGGTGTGGGAGCAGATTAAGCGCAGCAATTCCCCCATAGCGTGCTTCTGTGTCTCCGTCGATAATGCGCACACTAAAACCTAGTGCTTTTCGCACTTTGGTCGTAAAGTCGTGTGCATTTGGAGCATCTCTTAGGGCTGATGTGGCAACACACAAGATTTTGGTGCAGGAGAGATTAGAGGCGATACGACTAAAGGCTTCAAGGGTGTCAAAAGCTTCTTGAATGGGTCTGCTCTGGAGGTGTCCGCCGCGCTCATACGCCCCCTCGCCTAGGCGAACGCGGCTTTTGATTTCTTTAATGAGGTGAAATCCAAAACGGCTGGTTTTTTCAAACACAGCCATTCGGATAGAATTTGAACCTAAGTCAATAATGGCGGTGCGTTTAGCCATTACTCTTCGTTTGTAAGTTGTTCGTATTTTAACTTTAGTTCTTCAACGCTCTCTACATTGTCTGGATCGGGAATGATGCATTCAACGGGGCACACGGCAATACACGAAGGCTCATCAAAATGCCCAACGCACTCGGTACAGCTGTCTGGATCGATAATATAAATGGGATCGGCTTCTTCGATAGCAAAATTAGGGCATTCGTCTCGGCAAGCATCGCAAGCAATGCACTCTTCGGTAATCATCAATGACATACGTCTTCCTTCTCATGGGTAAAATATTGGGTGAGTTATACACTAAAACAACTTTGACGAAATTTAAAAGAAAGACACTTGGCTAGCGGTGGCGTTTTTTGTTGATTTTTTGTTGATTTTTTGGAAGGCTTAAGGAGGCGATGGCCCCTTTTTTCTCTGGCCGATTGGCAATATGAATGGTTGCCCCAAGGGCATCGGCTGCTCCTTTTGCCAAGAAAAGACCCAAGCCTGTACCACCTTTGTTGCCGTAACGCTTAAAAGGGGCGAATAAGTCTTTTGTTTCATCAATTCCCTCTCCCTCATCTTCAACAGTAACCATGAATTCTAAAGGCGTCTCGTAGGCACGAATAGTAATGGTGCCTTCATTGGGGGAAAATTTAATGGCATTTTGGACAAAGTTTTGCAAAATATGAATAAGAAGAGTTTTTTGTGTGACGATTTGGTAGTATTTTGTTTGGATGTCTAGCTGAATTTTTTTACCCTCTTGGTGGGCTAGAATTTTAAAGTTGGTGACGCGCTCTTGTAAAAAGGCCACTAAATCAATAGGTGCAGGCTCTTCAAATTGGGCACCTTCTTGGCGACCAATTTCTAAGATGGCCCCTATCATCGCATTCATTTCATTTATGGCTTGGATATTGCTTTGCAGTGCTTCAATGTATTTTTCGCTCTCTCTGGGTCGCAACAAGGTGACTTCATTTTTTGTTTTCATAACCGCTAATGGGGTTTTTAGTTCATGGGCTGTACCAATAAATAGCTCTTTTTGATACTTAACAAAGGTTTGAATTCGGTCAATTAAACGGTTAATCCCCTTTCCCAAGGGCAAAAATTCTTCAGGCAGTGTGTCGGTATCCACAGGACGCAAAAAAGCTTCATTCATGGCTGAGAGTTTGTTGGCAAGAATTTTAATAGGCACAAGCAGCATTCGAGAGAGAAAGAGCGCGTAAAATAAGATAAGAAAAATAGCACTTAAATTAATCAATAAAATATCACGTAAAATACGTTCAAGCATTTTGTCTGTTTGGGTGATTTCTTGAGTGAGCACTACAAAAGCATGGGGATGTGCCCAGATGGGTTGAAAAATAGAAAGAAGTTGCTGATCGCCTTTGGCGTGTTGTTTAAGTTCTACAGTACGATTTTTTTTTGGCAAGAAAACAACTTTAGCGCGAATCTCTGGTGGCAAAACAGGGTGAATGAAAGCGTATTCGAGGGCTGTGTTTGAGGGGGCAATCTCTTTTTCGATAACCGCGGCATAATCACGCAAAGAGCTCGTGATGGTTTCAAAGACGGAAATTTTAATGGTTTGGTATAAAATGGCGGAAAAGATGACAATTAGTGTGGCCGAAGCCGACACTAATTGTAGAATAAACTTAGTTCTTATACTTTTTTGGGAAAGCAAAAGCGGTAACCCCGACGTCGAACGGTTTCGATCGTTGAGATATTGAGCGGTTTATCCATCTTTTGACGGATTTGGTTAATAGCAACTTCAATGACGTTAGGGGTGACAAGTTCAGGCTCTTCCCAAATAGCATCCAAAAGTTGCTCTTTAGAGACAATTTGGTCACTGTGGCGCGCAAGGTGGGTTAAGACTTCAAAGGGCTTGCCTTTGAGTTCAATGTCTTGACCTTTGTAAGTGATTTTTTCTTCATCAGGGTCAATGACCAAGTCATCGATTTTAATAACGTTTGTGCCACCAAAGCGAAGTCTCGCTTCGATACGTGCCACTAAAATATCAAAATCAAAAGGTTTTTTGATGTAATCATCCGCACCCGATTTGAGGGCTTTGATTTCGCTCTCTTTATCGTCTTTGGCAGAGAGGATGACCGCAGCTGTGCGCGGAGACTTTTGTTTGACGAGGCTGATTAAATCAATGCCATCGCCATCAGGCAACATCCAGTCAGACAAGACTAGATCATAGTTGCGAATGCCGATGTAGTATTCGGCGTCTTTGAAGTTCTCAGAACTATCTGTTTGGTAACCAAACTCTTGGAGACCTTCGGCGATGGTTTTGTTGAGGGTTACTTCATCTTCAACGATTAGTATCCGCATTTAGATTTCCTTAAGGTAAAAATTTATGGGGGGATTGTATCATAATTTAAGCGTTATTTCAAGATTTTTTAATGTTTTTTTAATATATTTTTTCTAAGCACGCGCCGACGGTGCATTCAGGAAGAATGTCCGGCTTGGATAAAGAGAGTTTTAGGGATGTGATGGGTGGGAATGCTGTTTTTAGCAAAGGAGCAAGCATTAAAAGTGCTTCTTCAACCGTTTCAAACTGCTCACGAATAAGGGTCTCTTTAACCAATGAAACCACCTGTGCATAATCAATGCTCAAAGGCGTATCGTTACATGTAAAGCTCCCCTCAAAAATTACCCTTTGAGGTGTAATGCGCTCTTCAGGCAACAGACCAATGATGGTTTCAAAGGTAAGGTCTTTTACAAAGATAGTCACCTTAGATAACTTGCTTTTCTTTTCCACCGAGTAGGCGCATGATGTTAGGAATGTGTTTGTACACTACCACAAAAGCAATGATGAGCAAAGGGGCGTGGGTGTTGATGTGGGGCATTTCGTAGTGGATCAAAAAAGAAGAGATAATCAATGCACCAAGAGCGCCGAGAGAAGAAACAGAAGAGATGCGCACTGTGCGTCCCAATAAATACCACACACTAAAAGCAATAAGTGTCTCAAGAGGAAGAAAGTAAAGCACAACGCCAACGGCTGTTGCCACGCCCTTACCCCCTTCAAATTTCAAATAAGGGCTAAAGCAGTGGCCGATGACCGCAAGCACGCCAATGGTCCATTGGGTTTGAGGAGAAAGACCCAAATAAGCTGCCACAAGTATCACAGCAAGACCCTTTAGGGCATCCAGTACCACGGTGGCTATGGCAAGTTTTTTTGCCATAGCGGGGTTGGTTTCTTTGAGTACGCGTAAGACATTGGTAGCACCTATGCTTTGGCTGCCTTGGGTTCGGATGTCAGTGTTGGCAAAAGCTTTAGCTAAAATCAGGCCAAAAGGGATAGCGCCAATCAAATAAGCAGCAAGATAAAAAAGAACATTGATGTTGGTCAGCATAGAGGCGAGCTTCCTTGTGTATAATTGTGATAAGCGTGCATTGTAGCCAAAAATCAATTAGGCGCTCTTTAATGAGCTTTTGCTATAATGCTCGGTTTTACTTAGAGCAAAAAAAGAGGAAAAACAGCGTGAGCAATATGGCAATCAAAGAACAAATTCAAGAACTCAAACGCACCTTAGATGTCTCCATTGTGGCCCATTATTATCAAAAAGACGAAGTCTTTGAGATGGCAGATTTTACGGGAGATTCATTGCAACTTGCCCAGTGGGCGGCCAAAGACCCTAAAGCCAACCTTATTTTTTGTGGCGTGGGCTTTATGGGGCAAAGCGTCAAGATTTTGGCACCTCAAAAGCGGCTCTTGATGCCCCGTATCGCGTGTTGTGCGATGGCAAGAATGATAGACGTAACGTATTATGACAGAGCATTAGAAGTGCTTAAAGAGGCGGGTATTGAGGCGCATGATGTGATGCCTGTGACCTACATCAATTCTTCGGCCGAGGTAAAAGCGCGCATTGGGCAAATGGGTGGCATGGTGTGCACCAGCTCTAACGCAAAAGCCATCATCACTCGCGCGTTAGAAAGCGGCAAAAAAATCCTTTTTGTGCCCGATAAATGTTTAGGCCAAAACATCGCAAGAGAGATGGGGCTGGTGGCCAAAGTGGTTGGCAAAGACGAGGGGTTAAAAGAGGCTGATATTTTATGTTACGATGGTTTTTGTTCGGTGCATCAACTTTTTGAGGTAGAAGATGTGGCCTTTTACCGCGCAAAATATCCTGATATCAAAATCGTCACTCACCCTGAATGCAAGCCAGAAGTGTGTGAAGCTTCGGATTTTGTGGGTTCTACCGCGCAGATGATTGCCTATATCAACGCCCTTCCTTTGGACCAACCTGTGGCAGTGGGGACAGAATACAACCTTGTCAATCGGTTGCGCAAAGAACACACTTATGTGCTTTCCTCCACTAAGCCTGAGTGCCCAACGATGAACGAAACGACGTTGGGGGATTTGCACGCGTGTTTGGTCTCTTTGAAAAACCAGACTTACATGAATGAAATTCGCGTAGATGAGCAGACGAGGAAGTGGGCAAAAGTCGCCCTTGATCGGATGTTTTCCTTATGATACGTGCGTTTGTGCAAGCGGCACTAGAGGAAGATTTGGGGCGTGGAGATTTGTTTGCACGCATTGCGCCCTCCCAAGAAGCCAGCGCACTCCTTACATGTAAAGACGAAGGGGTGTTTGCAGGAGCGCCGTATGCGCACGAGTTGTGCGCACTTTTAGGCATTACGTTGGCTTTACATGTAAAGGACGGCGAAGTGGTAAAAAAAGGCCAACGCCTAGCCCGGTTAGAGGGAAGCTCTTTGGCGTTGCTTCAAGTAGAACGCACCTTACTTAACATGCTCCAGCACGCTAGCGGCATCGCTACTAAAGTTGCCCGCTATGCGCGCGCTTTAGATGGGTTGCCTGTGCGCCTTTTAGATACCCGAAAAACCAGACCGCTGTTGCGTGCTTTTGAAAAGTATGCCGTGCGGTGCGGCGGCGGGAGCAACCACCGTTTTGGGCTTGATGATGCGCTGATGCTTAAAGATACCCATTTGGCACTCATTGGTGATTTGGATGCTTTGATTGCCTCAGCCCGCAAAACCCTCCCTTTTACATGTAAGATAGAAATAGAGTGTGAATCCCTAGAAGCCGCCCAAAAAGCGATGAAAGCGGGGGCAGACATCGTGATGTGTGACAACATGGACGTAGCGCAAACCCAAATTGTGGTCGCGTGGAGAAATACCCATTTCCCTCATGTGTGGCTAGAAGCTAGTGGCAATATCACCGAAGAGACTCTTGTGCGTGTTGCCAAGACAGGCGTTGATGCCATTAGTTGCGGAAGCCTCATTCACCAAGCTACATGGCTTGATTTTTCCATGAAAATGGAACCACACTCCTAAAATGGCTGCGGACGATCAAGAAAAAACAGAAGAACCTACCAGTAAAAAGATAGAAGACGCCCGCAAGGAGGGCAATGTCCCCAAGAGTCAAGATGCGAGCAGTTTCGTGACACTTGTGGTGGCGGTTGTGGTAGTGTTTTTGATGTTTCCTTACTTGGAAGACCGCGTTCGCAACCTTTACATGTACTACTACGAATTTATCGGCAAAGAGATTACCAAAACAGTGGTCATGACCATGTCTATCGCCTCCTTGCGCGAACTTGGGCTGATGATTTTGCCCATTGCCGTGGCGGTTGCATTTGCGGGCGTGCTGGCGGCACTTATGCAGTATGGGTTTTTGTTTACGACCAAGTCCATCACTCCCGATTTAAAAAAAATAGACCCCATTAAAGGGCTTAAAAACCTTCTTTCGCTAAAAAAACTCATTGAGGGGCTAAAGACTATCTTAAAAGTCAGCGCGGTGTTTGGCTTGGCTTTTTATTTTTTGATGGAATTTACCACGGAGCTTCCCGAATCTGTTTTTTTAGGCCTTTTTGGGCAGCTGATTTGGCTGCGCGACAAAATGGTGATTTTGGCCGCAGTGATGTTGGCGCTTTTTTTGATACTTTCGTTTATCGATTTGATGTTTGTGCGGTATAACTATTTTAAAGAACTGCGCATGTCCAAACAAGAAATCAAAGACGAACACAAACAAATGGAGGGCGACCCGCAAGTCAAGTCGCGTATTCGTCGGGTGCAAATGGAGATGAGCCAAAAACGGATGATGCAAAACATTCCTGATGCGGATGTGGTTATCACCAACCCCACCCACTACGCCGTTGCCATTCGCTATGACCAAAGCAAAGACAAAGCCCCCGTGGTGATTGCCAAAGGGGTAGATTTTTTGGCGCTTCGCATTAAAGAAATTGCCCTTAACCACAAAATCCAAATTGTCGAAAACCCCCCGCTAGCAAGGGAGCTTTACAAGCAATGCGATGTGTCGCAGGCTATTCCTGAAAAACTCTATAAAGCGGTGGCGGAGGTGTTGGCCTTTGTATACCAAACCAACAAGCGACGCTCTTAGGGAACTTTTAGCCCACTTTAGGTATAATCACCCACTTCAAATTGCCACTGCGTAGCAACAACCCAAGGATAACCCTATGAAACAACAACGAACCGGTAGTATTGTTGCCCTTCTTGTTATTGGTGCTGTTTTGAGTATTTTACTGTATTTGTATAATGCGCCAATGTTTGAGCGTACTGCCCCAGAAATTACCCTCGAAGAGACAATTCATTGGAACTTAAAAGAGCCCATTGCCTTACATGTAAAAGACCAAAGCGGTGTCAAATTTGTGCGCGTCACTTTGAATGACGGCACCAATAGTGTCGTGTTGCATACCCAAATGTACACCGCTCCCCAAAAAGAACTCTCCCTCGAAGTAGCCTTTCCGCGCACAGGGTTTTTTAGTAAAGAAGAGCAAATGACCCTCGAAGTAGAGGCCGTGGACGCCAGTAAATGGAATTTTTTTGCAGGAAACGAAGCACAAAAAATAGCCCAGCTACACATCGATACCACGCGTCCAGAACTCTTTGTATTGACCAACTCTTATAAGATTACCAAGGGCGGTTCAGCTGCGGTGGTGTTCCGTGGGTATGATGCAAACATGGAAGAGCTGTATATTCAAACCAATGACGGGCAACGGTTCTACCCCGCACCTTTTTATAAAGAGGGGTATTATATTTCGCTTGTGGCATGGCCGAGGCGCGAAGAGACGTTCCATGCAGATATTATTGCCAAAGATAAGGCGGGTAATTTTTCCCGTGAACGTGTGCGCTTTTTTCTGCAAAACCGAAAATACCGTGTTTCTAGTATTGCGCTAACAGAGCGTTTTTTGGAAGGAAAGGTGACAGATTTGGCGCAAATGTATTCGCGAGAATACGAAACCATGCGACCCATTGAGCGCTTTATGTTTGTTAATAAAACCTTGCGCCAAGATAATGATGCGCAAATTTCCCATGTGGCCACTCAGGCCCCTCAAGCGCTTTTGGGTGAAGCCAAGCTAAATCCTTTCTACCCCTTGCGCAACGGTGCTGCTGTTGCGAGTTTTGGCGATCATCGAAAATACACGTACGAGGGTCAAATTGTTAGCGAATCGTACCACCTTGGGCTAGACCTTGCCAGCACCGCGCAAGCCGAAATTCTTAGCAGTAATGATGGAAGGGTTGTGTTTGCCCAAGAAACAGGTATTTACGGCCGAACGGTCATTTTAGACCATGGGCTTGGTTTGTATACCTTGTATAGCCATTGTTCTTCTTTGCTTGTGCAAGAAGGAGATGTGGTAAAGGCGGGAGATGTGATTGCTAAAACAGGTGCTACAGGATTTGCCTTTGGAGACCATTTGCATTTTGGGGTGTTGGTACAAGGAGTAGAAGTGCGTCCAGAGGAGTGGATGGATAAAAACTGGATGGAAGACAATCTTTATGCCATTATGCGCAACGCAAAAGCGCTGATTGAGCGCCAATGAGCCAATGGCGCTTGTTTACCGACCATTCACTCCTGTGCTCTAAAATGGGGAATTATTTTTGCTTAATCGCTCCCAAGTCGAGTGTGATTTATTAAGGAACAGGTGTGCGGCAATTAACCATTCTTAAAAGTGTTGAAAGCGTGGGCATAGGTCTTCACAAAGGCGAACCCATTCGCATTGTGCTTGAACCCATGGAGGCTGATTCGGGAATTGTGTTTTACCGAAGTGATTTAGGCATGAGCGTTAAAGCCCTGCCTGAATATGTCATTAATACCCAAATGGCAACCGTTGTAGGTAACGACAAAGGAGCTATTTCCACCATTGAACATTTGCTTTCGGCTGTTTGGGCTTACGGCATTGATAACATTCGCATCGTAGTAGACGGGCCTGAAGTGCCAGTGATGGATGGCAGTAGCGGAAGCTTTTGTATGATGCTTGATGAGGCGCAGATTCGCCCCCTTGAAGCGTACAAGAAGGTCCTCATTGTGCGCAAGCCTGTGGAGGTGCAAGAAGGCAATAAATTTGCCCGCGTTTTGCCCTCTAAAACTCCCACTTTTCGCTTCACGATACACTTTGACCATGTGGCCATTGGGCACCAAGAATACCATTTTGAGTTTGGTAAAAAAGCCTTTTTAGATGAAATTGCCCGCGCACGCACTTTTGGATTCATGAAAGACGTACAAATGCTTCGCGCACGGGGTTTGGCACTTGGTGGATCACTCGATAATGCCGTAGTCATGGATGAAAAAAAGATACTAAACCCTGAGGGGTTGCGTTATAGTGACGAGTTTGTGCGCCACAAGATTTTAGACGCCATTGGGGATTTGGCATTGCTTGGTGCGCCGATGATTGGGGATTATGAATCTTTTGCAGGTAGCCACCATTTGAACCACCTGCTCACCAAGGCAATTTTAAAAGACCCCTCTAATTACGAGATTAAAACCTTGGTGCCAGAAATCTCCCCTGCGTATGAAAAGGTGTTTGCATAAAAGTTGATATTTTAGTGCTAGCTCTGGGCTCTCCGTTGCTAGTGGGTGTCTACCACGAGGGTGTTCTTATCCAAACAGAACGAAGCACCGACAAGTCCAGCGAGGCCTTGCCTCGCATCATGAAAACCTTGCTTGAAACCTTTACATGTAAAGGACTTTATTTTGCCAGGGGGCCAGGAAGTTTTATGGCCATTAAGGTTACTTATCTTTTTCTAAAAACCCTTGAGATTGCGCTTGGCATTCCTTTAAAAGCCTGTGATGGGTTTACTTTTAACGGAGGGCAGCCTATTAAAGCAGTAGGAAAACTCTTTTTTGTTAAAGAACATGGTAAGATTACGACCGAGTTTTTAAAAGATGAACAAGAGAGTAATTGGGAACTTCCCTTGCGGTTGGATACAGCAACCTTTGGCCAAGATACCAGTCCTTTGTATCATCTTCCTGCCCTTTAGGAGTGTGTTTGAAAATTTATATTCCAGCGACCAGTGCAAATTTGGGCCCAGGTTTTGATGCCCTTGGCCTTTCGCTCTCTTTACATAATCGTGTGAGTATTACTCCAAGTTCTTTAGGCAGTATCTCTATCAAAGGAGAGGGTGCTGATCGCCCAAGACTCAAAACCCACAATCCATTTGTCTCTATTTTTCATGAAGTATACACCCAGATGTCTGGAAGAAAAAGATCTTTTCGGTTTGAATTTGAAAACAAAATCCCACTTTCACGAGGCCTTGGCTCTTCTTCGGCGGTTATTGTGGGCGCTATTGCTAGTGCATACCACATGGCAGGTATGCGAGTTGAAAAAGAAAATGTGCTTAACCGCGCCTTGGAGTACGAATCGCATCCTGACAATATTGCTCCCGCAGTTCATGGCGGATTCACTACTTCCATTGTGCACGAGGGTAAAGTATACACACAAAAAAAATCCCTTCCAGAGAGTATCAAAGCCGTGCTTGTGATTCCCGATCGGCCCATGTCTACGGCAAAATCACGCACCCAACTTCCCAAACATTACTCCATGAAAGAGTGTGTCAACAACCTGTCTCACGCGGCATTTTTGAGTGCAACGTTTTTGAATGAACAGTGGGATTTGTTGCATTTGGCATCACTTGATATGATGCATGAGGAGCGGCGTATGCGCCAATTGCCAGAACTTTTTCGTGTTAGAAAAATGGCATTAGAGGCAGGAGCGCTCATGAGTACACTCTCAGGAAGCGGTTCAACATTCTTAAACATCGTACGAACAGAAGAGGCCGAAGGGGTAAAAGCAGTATTGAAAAAAGCTTTTCCCGAGTACCGTGTAGACACTTGTGCTTTCGATAACGAAGGCTTTACTATCGAAAACAGCTAAAAAAAAGCTAAATTTTGGTACTATCATGAGCAATAAAAATAACCCCGTTCGAATGTGCATTGTCTGCAAGGCTCGCATCCCCCAGTCCGAGTTATTACGACTACAAGTTGACCAGGGAATATTGCGTGCGTTTACGAAAGTGGGTAGAAGCTTCTATGTCTGCGACGATTGCATCGACACAAACAATAAGCAATTAAAAAAAGCACTGCTACAAAAGTGTAAAAAATTAGATCAAAACATTTTGGACTATGGCAAAATGCTGAAGGAGATAGAAACGAATGGTTAAAGTTCGCATACACGAGATTGCAAAAGAACTCGGTATCAAAAGCAAAGAAGTGGTGGAAAAAGCAGCCGACTTGGGTTTAGACGTAAAATCCGCATCTAGTGCCGTAGGCTCAGAAGAGGCGGAAGCGTTAATGAATTTTGTGCTAACAGGTGAGCGGCAAGAGGCCAATACTCCTGCACAAGTGGTAACCCCAGTTGCGCCAGAGCCCACTGAAGAGCCCTCTCCTAAGGCACCAAAGCCAAAAAAAGAAACACCCGTGCAAGAAGCTCCCCCTTCTCCTGATGAGCCCAAAGAAGCCCCAGCGCCTAAAAAGCCCAAAACACCAAAACCTGAAGAAGAGAAAAAGGAAGTCCCAGTTACTCCTCCTGTAGAGGAGCCTGCACCTGAGCCCGTGAGCGAAGAAAAAAAATCTACTATCTCTTCAGGGGAAAGTTTGGCGCAAGCAAGCCTCATGAAGCGCCGTGGACTAGTGATTGTCAAAAAGAAAAAACCCGAAGTCGTTGCAAAACCAGAAGTGGTTAAACCTGTTGATTCTTTGAAAAAAAACATCCCTAGCTCTTTGGAATCTATTTTTTCAACGCAAACAGAAACGGCAGAATCCAAAAAGAAAAAGAAAACCAAAAAAACACCTTCAACGAAAAAAGAGTCTGCGGAAAAAATTGACCTTTTGGCAGATCGTGATTTAGGTGAAGCTAATTATGATCAAGATGATTTGGTTGTGCTTCCTGATTTAACCGTAAAGCCTGAGCCAGAAGCCCCAAAGCCTGCCCTTAAAAAACGCAATGATTCAACCCAGCAGATTATTGGTCGAGGGCAAAAAGCAGTTGCTTTTGGAAACGCAACAACAGGGATTCGACGTAGAGGCAGAAAAAAGCGCCCTAAACAAATCACTAAGGGTAACGATGAAGCAGTAACCTCTGTGCGTATTCCTGAGGAAATTCGCGTATATGAATTTGCTGAAATGATTAACAAGCAACCCAGTGAAATTATTTCCAAGCTTTTTATGTTGGGGATGCTTACCACTAAAAACGATTTTCTGGATAAAGATGCTATTGAGATTTTAGCCGATGAGTTTGGAATCGAAGTTGAAACGGTTAACGCCCAAGAAGAGTTTGACTATGTCAAAGCATACGATGATGACGATGAGGGCGAGTTGCAGGAGCGCGCTCCTGTTATTACCATTATGGGACACGTTGATCACGGTAAAACCTCTTTACTTGATTATATTCGCAGTTCACGAGTAGTGCACGGAGAGTCTGGTGGAATCACCCAGCACGTGGGTGCATATATGGTGCATAAAAACAATAAGAACATCACATTTATCGACACTCCTGGCCACGAAGCCTTTACTCAAATGCGTGCCCGAGGCGCAGAGGTAACAGACATTGTTATTATTGTAGTAGCAGCCGATGATGGAGTAAAGCCACAAACTAAAGAGGCCATCGAGCATGCCAAGGCGGCTGATGTGCCTATTATTATTGCTATTAACAAGATGGACAAAGAAGCTGCGAATCCAGATATGGTTAAAACGCAACTCTCCGATCTTGGGATTATGCCAACCGAGTGGGGCGGAAGTCATGAATTTGTTGGTGTGTCAGCACATACAGGTCAGGGCATTGAAGAATTACTTGAAATTATCCTACTACAAGCAGAAATTCTTGAACTCGAGGCTAATCCAACGCGTGATGCCAAAGCAGTAGTCATTGAAAGTTCATTGGAAAAAGGTCGTGGGCCTGTGGCAACAATCGTTGTGCAAAATGGTACACTTCGAGTGGGTGATACTGTTGTTGCTGGGGTGGCGTATGGGAAAGTACGCGCACTCTTAGACCATGCAGGGAAAGCCATCACTTCTATTAAGCCAGGTGAACCAGGGGTGATTGTGGGTCTGAGCGAGGTGGCTGAGGCGGGCGAGAAGCTGGTTAAGGTTGAAAGCGATAAAGCGGCACGAGAATACGCGCAAAAACGTCATGATTATTTACGCCAGAAAGAGCTTTCGCGCTCTACAAAAGTGACACTAGATGAACTAAGTCAACGCATTGCTGAGGGTGAGATTAAAGATTTGCCTGTCATCATTAAAGCAGATGTTCAAGGAAGTCTTGAGGCCATTAAGGGGTCGTTGGCAAAACTACGCAATGATGAGACTAAGGTTAATGTCATCCATGCAGGTATTGGTGGCGTGACAGAGAGTGATGTCGCCCTTGCGAGTGCGAGTGAAAACTGTATTATTCTTGGTTTTCACATTCGCCCTACAGGCACGGTAAAAGAAAAAGCAAAAAATCTTGGGGTTGAGATTAAAACTTACAATATTATTTATGACCTTATTGATGATGTTAAAGGGGTGCTTAGTGGCATGATGGCACCGATTATTCGTGAAGAAAACCTTGGGCAAGCCCAAGTGCGTGAAGTCTTTGTGGTGCCAAAAGTGGGTGCGATTGCAGGATGTATCGTGACTGATGGCGTGATTAATCGTGGGGCTAAAGTGCGCCTAATTCGCGATGGTGTGATTGTGTATGAAGGTACCGTTTCTTCACTTAAGCGCTTTAAAGATGATGTGCGCGAAGTATCAAAAGGCTATGAATGTGGCATTGGTATTCATAATTTCAATGACATCAAAGAGGGCGATTTTATGGAAAGCTTTAAAGAGGTCGAGGAGAAGGTGAGTTTATGATCAAAATCTTTCGCACCCAAAGTGTGTTAAAAGAGTTGATTCCTGAAGCCTTAGCTACCCTTAGCGACACAATGCTCCAGGGACTTTGCGTGATTGATGTACAGTGTAAAAAAGGCAAGTACGACGCGGATGTGTATTTAGACAAAATGATGCTTACACCCGAAGAGCAAAAGACAATATTATCACGCCTCAGAAAGGTTTCGAAACACTTAGAGACCCATTGCGCCACAGCAGAAGGGTGGTACCGATGCCCCAGTTTTCACTTTAAGTTCGACGAACAATTGGAAAAACAAAACCATTTGGATGCATTGTTTGAAAAAATGGAAAAAGAATTGAAAAAGAGCCACCATGAATGAGACACGACTAAAAGCCTTGCTACAAGATGCTGGTGTTGAGCTGTACGATACCGAAACAACCATGGATGCAGGGCGGAAAATTTTTCGCGTGTATATTACATGTAAAGAGGGCGTTACTCTTGAAATGTGTTCAAAGGTGACGCATATTCTTTCTCCTGTTTTGGATTTAGAGCCACCTGTTTCGGGACAATATTACCTAGAAGTAAGCTCACCTGGCCTCGAGCGAAAGCTCACCAAGCCCAGCCACTATGCTCGCTCCATTGGGGAAATGGTAAAAATTAAAACTTTTGAGAAGGAGTCTTTGGAGGGAAAGCTTGTGGATGTTTCAGACACAACCATTCGCCTAGAGCTCCCAGAGGCAACGCAGGAGATTGCTTTTAGCGAAATCTCCAAAGCACGCACCTTCGTCGTGTGGTAATGCCTGATGAATTTTACATGCGCCTCGCCCTTGAGGCCGCATGGGAATTTCAAGGAAGAACCTACCCAAACCCAGCGGTAGGCTGTGTCATTTGCTCCCAACACGGGGAGATTTTAGCCATCGAAGCCCACCAAAAAGCGGGTGAGGCCCACGCTGAAGTGCGCGCCGTTAAGACGGCTCTTGGGCGCTTGAATCCCTCCCTTATATTTCCTCAAGACCCCACTGCGCTTCACGCTTTTTTGTTGGCTAATCACCAGAACCTTCTTAAAGATGCTTCCATTTACGTCACACTAGAACCGTGTAACCATTATGGCACTACACCCCCTTGCGCCTTGCTTTTAAGAGCCTTACATGTAAGGCGGGTGTGTATTGGCATGAAAGACGAAAGTCCAAAGGCGAGTGGGGGTATGGCACGCCTTGTAAAGGCTGGAATTGGGGTAAAACAAGGGGTGCTAGAAAAAGAGTGTGCCTTGCTTTTGGCACCCTTTTTGGCGTGGCAAAAAGGACATTTTAGTTTTTTCAAACTTGCTATGAGTAGCAATGGCGTCATTGATGGGGGTATTGTTACCTCAGAAGCTTCTCGCAAGCGGGTACACGAACTGCGCCAACATCTTTCGCTTTTGGCCATTGGGGGCAACACTGTGCGCACTGATAGGCCCACCTTGGATGCAAGGCTGTGTGCAGGCAAGGCTCCTGATGTGCTCATTTACTCTCGCGAAGCGCAGTTTGACCAAAGCATCCCTTTGTTTAGCGTTCCTGAGCGCAAGGTTACCATCGCTTCTTCGTGGGAGCCTTTATTGTGTAGTCCTTTTGTGATGATTGAGGGAGGCGAGGGCACCTTGCGCGCTTTGCCAGAACAAACCCAGTGGTTACTGGTGTTTCGCTCTGCCCATTTTAAAACAGGCCAATGCCCATGTATTACGGCGCGTTTCAAGCGCGTATGGCATCAGCCTTGTGGTGAGGATATGATGGAGTGGTATATTCGTGAGTGAGGTGGCACTTACCTTTGGGATTATGGTGCTTGGTGGGTTTTTTCATGGTCTTGTGGGCTTTGGGTTTCCTATGATTGCTACACCCTTGCTTTCCCTTTTGGGCTCAGTGCAACAAGCGGTGCTGACGACTTTATTGCCCACCTTGAGTGTCAACGCTTCAAGCATGCTTGCGCGTAAAGTCGATTTTAATTTTTTGGGACGTTTTTGGCCTCTTGGAGGTGCCATTATTTTAGGGAGTTGGAGTGGCACACAGCTCTTGGTGCAGCATGAGAGCGACTTCTACAAGCTTTTGTTGGCGCTGATGATTGTGTTGTATTTGTACCAGTCTAAACTCAAATTTAATCTCAATGCACTAATTGTGCGCCATTTTTTCCCTAGCATGCTTTTTTTTGGGTTGCTTAGTGGCCTTGTGAGTGGCTTGGTTAATGTGATGATTCCTGTGCTTATTATTTATGTACTGGAATTAAAATTGGAAAAAAACAAGGCGATTATTTTGCTCAATTTTTGTTTTTTCTCCAGCAAAGTTACACAGGTGGTAACTTTTTCGTGGCTAGGGGTGTTTACTTTGCAGACATTGTTTTTAGGTATCCCTTTGGCGGGAGTGGCTGTAGGTGCCTTGTTGCTTGGAAAGCGGTTTTCTGGAAAAATTGATACCGCACTTTATGAAAAGATTTTGAAAATAACCCTATGGCTGATGGCAGGGATGCTATTGTTGCAATACGCAGACATCGTGTAAATGCGTGACGCATCTATACAAGATGCGTCACGAAAAAGAGTTAGTCGAAGGTAGGCTTGGGTGTTTTATCTCCCATTGGAGGTAAAATAGGGTAGATAATTTGTGGCTTTCGCCCTTCAAGTGTGCCAAGGAAAGTGGCAATGGAAGCCGCCTCTTTGTCATTGATGGTAATGCCAAGCTGTGTGCTTCCCATCTCCTTAACCGCGTCAGTGAGTTTCCAAATAGCGCCATTGTGGAAATAAGGAGCCGTTTCGGTAATGTTGCGGAGGGTTGGAGTTTTGACCATGCCGTTTTCATCGCCCGTAAAACCACCAAGGTTAGCAAACTTGTACTGTTTTGCGACTTGGAAAGGCTGCATAGTGCCGCCAAGTGCCATGCCGTTGTGACACGCTGCGCATCCTTTATCAAGGAAGAGTTTTAGACCGTCTTTTTCTGCTTTATTAAGGGCATCGGATTGACCGTTGAGGTAATCATCAAAGCGTGAAGGAGTGACAAGAGTACGCTCAAATACACCAATCACGCTAGCAATGCGTTCAAAGTCAATTTTAACATCAGGCCCGTAAGTACTCTTAAACATCTCTACGTACTGAGGAATAGAGTTAATACGCTCAACAACGAGCTCCTTGGGTGCTGCCATTTCTGGACCTGCTTGAATGGGGCCTTGAGCTTGGTCTTCAAGGTGCGGGCTTCGTCCGTCCCAAAACTGTACTTCGCTCAATACGGAGTTGTATACCGTAGGAGAATTAAGATGGGCTGGGTTCATGGTCCATTTGTGACCAATGGCTGCTGGAACAGCGTCTGCGCCACCTAGAGCCAAGTTGTGGCAGGTGTTACAGCTGATAAGATTACTGCGTGAAAGGCGTGGGTCAAAATAGAGCATTTTGCCAAGTTCGATTTTAGACGCTGTAATAGGATCGTCCCCTTGATCAATATACTTTAAAAGCTCTGAAGTGGACTCAGGAATGGCTTTAATACCAAAACTTTTAGCAGACTCGCCGAGCGCCCCTGCAAATGCCATGGTGCCAACAAGTGCTAACCCGGTAACGCAATGAATGACTTTCATCACTCCTCCTTGTAAAAAGATGTAGGTAATAATAATTGTTAAATGCTTAAAATAATTTAAAAGAGAATTTTACTCTTATATTATATTTCTTGATTAATATTCGCTTAAAATACCACAGTTTCGCTCTTTTGTCATGCAAGTTGCTGTTAAAAAAGTGTTTAATAAGACTTTTTTGTAAAAATATGTTTGTTACAAATTGACCCGTCTCAAAGGAGTTTTTGGAGATAATCATGCTAATGTAAAACTCATTACACTAAAAGGCAAATGCAGATGGTCACTTGGCAGACAAAATTAACACTTTTGCTTATTTCTACCATGACGATTATGTCAGGAACAGCCATTGTGGCGTCTTTACCCTTAATTAAGGCACATTTTGAAAATGTGTTACATGTGGACTTGTATTCAAAACTTATTTTGACAGCCCCTGCCATCTCCATTGCTTTTTTTGCACCATGGACAAGTCGCCTTGCCTTGCGCTTTGGAAAAAAACGCACTTTAGTGGTCGCCCTAGGCTTATTTGGTGTGTTTGGCATGATGGGGGCATGGATGCAAAGCATTGAGGGTATTGTAGTTTCACGTTTGCTTTTTGGTCTATGTGTTGCAGTGCTAATGAGCCTTGCATTGGCGTTGGTGGGTGACTACATGAAAGAAGAAGAGCGCACCCAGTATCTGGGTTACCAAAACACATTTGTTGCTTTGGGTGGGGTAATGTTTATGGCGGGTGGGGGTTTTTTGAGTGAGCTTTCATGGCAGGGTGCTTTTTATATTTATGGCATAGGTATTTTGGTGATGGTGTTAGCAATCGTGTACTTGTTTGAACCCAAGGCGCATTATCCTGCTGAAGGATTTTCAGGCCATGCCCAAGCTTTGCTAATGCGCCTTTGGCCTGTGTTTGCAACGGCAGTATTAACACTAAGCGTATTTTACATGGTGCCAACACAGCTGCCCTATTTGCTGCACGATGCTTACCATGTGGAGGGGCGAGAAGTGGGCATACTTATGGCAACAGTAACCTTTGTTTCGGCAATTACATCGTTGTTTTATGCAAAGTTGCGCCAATTTTTAAGTATTCGCGCCATATACAGTTTACTTTTTTTATCTCAAAGTATTGGGTTCGCGGGGATTAGCCAAGCCAATACTTATTTGCAGTTTTCTTGTTCCCTTGTGGCAGTGGGGATTGGTGTAGGGTTGGTGATTGTTAACACCAACAGTTGGTTGCTTGAATGGGCCCATGAGCATGAGCGCTTAAAAGCGACAGGGTGGTTAACGAGTTCTATCTTTTTGGGTCAATTTTTATCTCCTCTTTTGCTCTATTTTCCTGTGAAAACATTGGGAGTAGATGGTGCTTTTGGGCTTGTGGGCGCCTTGCTTTTTAGCGTAAGTCTAGCACTTTTTATCCAAGCAAATCGTCGAATTAACCTTTAAGTGAGGGGTGAGTATACTACTCCTAATCAAAGGAGTAAAGTGATGGGGATGGAGATAGAACGCAAATTTCGTCTTGATTCTGAAAACCTTTTGTCCTGCCTGATTCAAGAAGGATTACGTGTCGAAAAAGCCTCATTGTGTCAAGTTTACACGCGTATTGACAAAGAGGGTCAAGAGCGGTTTCGTTCTACGGGTAAGGGGTTTTTTCGCACGCAAAAGCGAGGTAAGGGGCTAGCGCGAGAAGAGATTGAGGAAGAGGTCACAACCCAAGCTTATGAAGAGGCTTTCAAGCACGCCATCGGTACCCCCGTCCAAAAGCAACGCTACAGTTTTAAGCTACAATCCCATGAGGCATGTATCGATGTTTTTGAAGGCCCTTTGGTGGGTCTTGTACTGATGGAAGTCGAGTTTGATTGTGTCGAAGATGCGCACGCCTTTACCTTGCCGCCTTGGGAAGGAATAACAGAGGTTACTCAGAATGAATGGTACAAAAACCATAGGCTTGCCCTCTACGGTGCTCCTGTTGAAAATGCACCCAAAGCCTATTTGTTGGAACAAGCGTTAAAGCGGGAGTTGGATATGCGTCTTTTTTCTCCGTCATTATCAAGCTACGACGCGTTTAGGGTTATTTTAACGCAACTTTACGCAACCATTGAGTTTCACCAACAAGGGTACCTTGAAACAAAAGAAAACGAACACTTGCACCAATTTCGTGTAGCTATCCGTAAAACGCGCTCGCTGTTACAATGTTTGCCAGAACTGTTTGATGCAGGCATTTCAGAGCGGTTCGTGCAGGGGTTTAAGACCATTGCACGCCAAACAAATACCAAGCGTGATTTGGATGTTTTTGGAGAGTTTTTGAGCACCTTTTCTGCGTTGCCTTCCATCGCTTTACATGTAGAAGACTCGCGTGCAAGCGAAGATGAAAAAATTTCCCAAACGCTAGGCGTGGGCCACTATGCACCATTTTTAGCAGAATGGAAAATGGTGCTTGAGGACGAAGAGGGGTTTTTTAAGGGCCCAAAAGGCGACCTAACTTTTCAAAGCTTAAGCGCTTTGGCACTGAAAAATCGCATGGAAACAATGGCGCGCAAGCTAAAAAAACTCAAAGAAACCACGCCACTTGCCTCTTTTCACCGCGTGCGCATTGAGTTTAAAAAGCTGCGCTATTTGCTAGAGTACTGTGGCCCGCAATTTTCTTCAAAACCTTTAAAGCGCGCTACTAAAACAGCAAAAGCCATGCAAGAAATCTTTGGGGTTTTGCAAGATAGGGATGTGCAACGCACCGTGCTTGATGGGATTGAAGCCCATCCTTCTTTTGTGAGCGATGTGGAAGCAGTGGCCGCACTTGAGGCATTGCGAGAAGTGCTGGGCCATGAAATTTATGCCTTAAGAGAGCGCATTTTACTTAAGAAGAAAAAGCTCATCAGGAATTTGGTTGCCTGTGCCCCCTTGTTGGACGCCCACCTCTAAGCCCCCATCGGCTATAATCACGCCAGTTTAGTTCAAGGAGTTTGTTTGAAATCAGAAGAAAAACAACAAGAAATTGTTGATATGTTTAACACTATTGCCCCCACCTACGACAAAGCCAATCGCATTTTAAGCATGGGCGTGGACATCAGTTGGCGCAAAAAAGCGTGCGACCTTGCCTTTGAGTTTTACCCTAAAAACCCCCTTTCACGCATTGTAGATGTGGCGTGCGGCACAGGCGACATGATGGGATTTTGGCAAAAACAAGCCGATAAAAAAGGTATTAAGGTTAAAAAAATGGTTGGCGTTGACCCCTCCTCGGGGATGCTAGCCGTTGGTAAAGAAAAATTTCCTTCTTACGAATTTATCCTCTCCAAAGCCACCGACATCCCTCTTGAAACAAACAGCGCAGATGTGCTTAGCATCAGCTACGGGATTCGTAACGTGGTAGAGCGCGAAGCGGCGTTTGTGGAATTTGCCCGCGTGGTCAAACCCGGTGGTTTGGTGGTGATTTTGGAGTTTACCAAAGATGACAAAAAAGGCCCTTTGCACGCCCTTAAGCAGTGGTACCTCACCAAGCTTTTGCCACGCATTGGCGGGATGATTTCAAAAAACAGAGCCGCTTATGAATATTTGCCCAATTCCATTGAGGGCTTTTTGACTGCTTCCATGATGCAAGAAGAGCTTAAGAATGCGGGGTTTGAGACGGTGCATTGTGAGAGTTTTTCCATGGATATTTCCACGCTCATTATCGCCAAGAGGGTGTAAATGCAACCGTGCTTGAGCGTACGCGCGCTCAACGAACAGATTAAATCACTCCTTGAAGCCACCTTCTTACATGTAAGGGTGGAGGGCGAAGTCTCGCGCCCCACATACCACGGTTCGGGTCACTTGTACTTTACCCTCAAAGATGCCGATGCTTCTATTAGTTGCGTGATGTTTAAAGGCAATAACCAACGCCTCAAATTTCGCATCGAAGAGGGTGCGCACGTGGTGGTGTGGGGAAGCATTTCGGTCTACGCCCTACGGGGAAGTTACCAGATAAACTGTGCTGGGGCAGAACCCTCAGGCAGTGGTGCCTTGGCTTTGGCGTATGAACAGCTTAAAAAAGAGTTTGAGGCCAAGGGCTATTTTGACCCCGCGCACAAAAAACCACTTCCTTCTTTTCCCACGCACATCGCCTTGGTCACCTCAGCCACAGGGGCGGCCCTTCAAGACATGCTTACCGTGGCTTCACGCCGTTGGCCGTTGGTAAAACTAGAACTCTTTGAAGCCCTTGTGCAAGGAGAGGGCGCCGTTCCTAGTGTCGTGCGTGCCCTAAAACGTGCAGGGCAAAGCAAGGCCGAAGTCATCGTGGTGGCTAGGGGCGGGGGAAGCGTGGAAGATTTGTGGGCCTTTAATGAAGCAGAGGTGGCTGAAGCGGTCTTTGCTTGTCCGGTGCCTGTGGTCAGTGCGATTGGCCATGAGATTGATACGGTGCTCATTGATTTTATCGCGGACAAACGCGCGCCCACACCCTCTGCGGCCATGGAATTGCTGTTGCCCGATGGCACCGAAATGCGGCTGCACTTAGACCACCTCATAGACTTGCTTAACCAGCGTTTTGCTAGTCATGTGCGCCAAAAAACAGACCTCTTGCGCCACATTCAAGAGGGATTGAAGCGTCATTCTTTGGACGTGAAATTGAGCCTCAAACAACAAGAAATCAAAGCATGCAAAGAGGCACTTATGGCGACCATGAGCCACCGGTTGCAGGGGCAAGATTTTGCCTTGCAAAGCCTCCGTGAAGCCTTACATGTAAAGGCGACACGGCTGTTGGCCTTCAAAGAAGCACAGCTGAGTAGCCTTCAAGCCACCTTTGCGGCAAAAACCCCAAGGCTAGGGGAAGGCATGGCACAAGTGGTGCAACAAGGCAAACCTGTGGAGCTTGAAACCTTAGAGCTTGAAGCAGCCTTTGAACTGCACACCGCCACCGCCGTGGTGGGGGCAAAGGTGATTTCAAAACGACTGCTTTAGTACGCCTTTAGTCCGTAAAACGCAGTTGAAACGCCTAGGTGTACTTCGCTACGCAGGCGTTCAAGGGCTTTTTCCCATTGGGAAGGCTCTTGCCATCTTGCTGCGCTCACTTCGCTTAATTGTATGAGTATTTCTTTGGCATCCTGAAGGCTACCGAGGCTATCCACAAGTCCGATGTTCAAAGCTTCGTGGGCCAAGAAAACGCGTGCTTGCGCAAACGCCTCCTCTTCTTTAAGGCCCCGCGCCTTGGCTACATCTTCTACGAACATTGTGTATGCCCCATCCACGAGGTGCGTCAGGGCTTCTCTTTCTTGGGTATTCCATTCTCTTGTGAAAGTGCCCATTTGTTTGTATTTTCCTGCGGCAACCACTTGTTCGTGGATACCTAACTTGTCGGCTAAGGGTTTGATATTGGGCGCTTGAAACAACACGCCAATGGACCCAATAAAGGCACCCGGATTGGCCACAATCTGGTTCGCCCAAATAGCCGCATAATAACTTCCACTGGTCATTGACCCCGCGGCGTAGGCCACCACAGGTTTGGCCGCTTGAAGTTCGCGCACGGCCATCATCACTTCCACAGAAGCGGCTAATCCACCTCCTGGAGAGTTTACATGTAAGAGCACTCCTTTGATAGCCTCGTTTTCTTTGGCTTCTTGAAGTTGTTCTAAAAGGGGGCGCGCATCTTCGATAGCCCCGTGCACATCAATACTCACAAGGTTGGGTTGCAAGGTGGGAGATTCTGCGGTGTCTCCAAAAAGCAAAAACAAGAACAACAAAAACAGCATGGCTTTAAAATAGGTATTAATAAACGCAATGATGGCAATAAAAGGGGCAAACAAGCGTTTGAAAAAGCTTAACATACAAGACTTCCTTCGATGAAAATATGGCTAGGCGTTTGGGCGTGAAGCACCAAGTGTAGGGGCAGATTGGCCGAAGTGGCACCGCTTAGGGCCATGACGATAATATCAGCCGCTTTGCCACTTTCTAGTACACCCGCATCAAGCCCAAGCGCCTTAGCATTCTGGGCTGTAGCGCTGTGCAATAAGGTTTTTGCAAGGGTGTTTAGGGGCACATCAGGGTGGGCAAACAAGGCCGAGCGCATTTCATCCCAAAGGCTAAGGCTGATGTTAGAACTAAGCCCATCGGTCCCAAGGGTTAAGGGAATGTTGCGCTCAAACACAGGGTCTAACGCTAACACGCCTGTGCCTAAAAGACGGTTTGAAACAGGGCAATGGGTGATGCTTCCCCCTTGGGTGCCAATGGCGTCTAGTTCGGGAAAGGAAGCGTGCACCCCGTGGGTAAACAAGGTGCGCGTGCCTTGAAATAAACGCACGTACTCTAAGCCGCTGCATAAGGGCGCGGCGTGTGGGGAGAAACCCTTAAAAAAGCCCGCAAAATCACCCTTTCCCGCATCAAGCCAAAGGCGTTCGGCTTTGGATTCCATGAAATGGGTGGAGACGATGAGGTTTTCGCGGCGCGCGATATCGAGCGCATTTTTGGCCAAAATAGGATGGGTAGAGTAGGGCGAGTGGATAGAAAGAGCGGCTTTGAAGCGGCTATTTTCCCGTTCATATGCTCCGCGTAAGCGTTGTTTGAAATCATTAAAGAGAATGTCCACCGCATCGGGCCTTGAACCTAGTAGTTCAGTAAAAAACACCACGCGTGCGGGGGTGTTGACGCACGCATCAAGCTCTAAGCCAAAACTGCTAATAGCTCCAAACGCCGTGGTGCCCGTGCGAAGCATGGAAGCAATCGCTTCTTCAATGACCGCTGAGGTGGCCGCTTCTTGCAAGGCTTCGCGATGGGCGATGACTGATTGGAGCCACGGCACAAACGCGCCAAAATCAAGCACCCCTTGGTTGGCTGAAAATTCTAAATGCACATGGGGATTCACAAGGCCTGGTAAGGCCACGCTTCCCTTGGGCGCGACAACAGGTGTGGCATCAGGATAGCGCGCTTCCATCGCACCCCCGTCGCCTAGGTCAAGAATGGTTTTATCAAACACAATTGCGCCATGGTGTATGACGCCCATGGAAGGGTCGCAGGGAAGAATGAAGTCTACATGTAAACGGGTCATTGGAGTTCCTTAGAATGCCCCATAGGGCAACATTAGGGCGCATTGTAGCAAATTTTTAGCTTGCTGGTGTTATAATCAATCCTCATTAACTCCCAAAGGAACCCCATGAAAATCGTTGTTATCCAAGGCCCCAACCTCAATATGCTTGGTCACCGTGAACAGAACATTTACGGCCCGATGAAACTTGAAGAGATTCACACGCAAATGGAGGGTGTGGCCAAACAACACCAGTTTGAAATCGAATTTTTCCAGTCCAACCTTGAGGGTGAAATTGTTGACCGCATCCAAGAGTGCATGGGCGAAGCCGATGGCATTATCATTAACCCCGCTGCCTATTCGCACACGTCTATCGCCATTCGTGATGCGATTAGTTCTGTCTCTTTGCCAGTGGTGGAAGTGCATATTAGCAATATTTACCGCCGTGAAGAGTTTCGTCACAAAAGCCTCATCGCCCCCGTGTGTGCGGGACAAATTTGCGGCTTTGGCCCCTTTGGCTACCACCTTGCGATGATTTCTATGATTCAAATCCTTGGCGAACTTACCGCCATGCGCAAAGCCCAAAGCGAAGCCCAAGCCTAATGCACGCTACACTACTTAAAGGGGAGAGTGCACAAGCCTACGCCTGCGGGTTTTCCTGCGACAATGGGTTGTTGCTTCAAACCCCCGCGCAAGCCTTTTTCATCACTGATGGACGGTACGTGACCGACGCAAAAGCAAAGGTCACTGCCTCAACAGAAGTGATTGATGGGGGTAGAGAATTAGTGGCAACGGCGCGCAAAATAGTGCGCCGTCTTGGCATCACTTCTTTAGCGCTGGACCCTTTAGAGTGGAACATTAGCGCCTATGAAACGCTATTAAAAGGCTTACATGTAAGGGTAAAACCTAAATCCAATCTCTCTCAAAAAAGCCGCATCATCAAAGCCCCTCAAGAGTTGCTTTTGCTACAAAGCGCAGTGCAAAAAGGGGCCGAGGCGTTTGATGCCTTTGTGGCTTTTGTGCGTGAATATGGTGTAGGTTTGTCAGAAAAAACACTCCACTACGAAGCGAGCCGCATCTTGACATGTAAGGGTGCTTTGGGACTCTCTTTTTCACCCATTGTTGCCATCAATGCCAATGCTGCTAAACCCCATGCAACGCCCCAAGAGACGGTTCTTGCGGCGGGAGATTTGCTACTCCTTGACGCGGGTATTATTGCGCAAGGGTATTGTTCTGATCGCACGCGCACCTTTGAAGTGGGGCCACATGCAACGGCAGGGAAAACGCAAACCTTTACATGTAAGACCCGCCAAAAGGTGTATGATACGGTGTTAAAAGCCCAAGAAGCGGCCATTGCACTAGCACGGCCAGGAGTAAGGGCGTGCGCGGTGGACAAGGCCGCGCGCGAAGTGATTGACGCGGCAGGATATGGCGCCTATTTTGTCCATTCTACAGGCCATGGCGTGGGGCTTGATATCCACGAATTGCCCGTCATTTCCGCTTCAAGCCAAAGTGTTTTGGAAGAAGGCATGGTCTTTACGGTGGAGCCGGGCATTTACCTGCCGGGTGAATTTGGCGTGCGCATCGAAGACATGGTGGTTGTGCAGGCTTCTGGAGTGGAAGTGTTATGAAATTAGCGGGTGTTTCGTTGGTCAAAGCGCCGTTTTTTCCAAGCAAACGTGCCGCTAGCGCCCATTATCGTTATCGCGCATTGGTGGGTATTGGGGGAAACGAAGGAGCAGTGATGGAACGTTTTGTGCGTCTTTTGCGTTACTGGACAACCAGGCGAGACCTTTTTGTGGTAGAAACGTCGCCCATTGTCAAAAACCCGCCCTTTGGTTACCTTCCACAACCTGATTTTTTAAACGCCCTTGCGTGGGTGCAAACCAGCCTGAGTGCCAAGGCGTTGTTGCGCTTGTTACTCCAAACAGAAAAACGTTTTGGGCGGGTGCGCAAAGAACGCTTTGGCCCACGAACTCTAGACTTGGATTTGATTTTTTTTGAAAACCAGACGCTAAATACCCCTCGACTTACTCTGCCCCATCCCCATTGGAGCGAACGCCTCTCGGTAATCGTACCCCTTGGGATGATGCAGCAAAGGAATGTATCGTGAAATTTGTAACCTTCACTGGCGAAACACCTGCAGAGGCGCTGAAAAAAGCCCAACATGAATGTGGGGAAGATGCGTATGTTATGAGCACCAAACAGGTGAAGAAAAAAACCATGAATTCCCCTGCTTTGTACGAGATAGTTGTGGCACTTGATGAGAATGCCACGCCTCACAAACCCTCCGCCCCCACAGAAAGACCAACCCGTGGTGAAGATGTATTGCTGAACATTTCCGAAGCGGCAAAGCAGATTTCTGAGATTGCTAAAGTGACCAGTGCGGGGGCGTACGCCAAAGAGCGCAAAGAAGATGCGGCTACCAAAGCTTCTTTGCCAACGGAAGAATTGGGACAAATCAAACAAGAGATTAACAAACTTGCGGATAAAATCAAGCTCATCCAAGAGATGTTTTGGGACGAAAAAGCACCCATGCGGGGCAACCTTGCTATTCCCCCAGAATTTTCCCAAATCTATAAACTTGCAGGCCAAAGCGGGATGAGTAAAGAGCATTTAGGCACCATCATGCGTTTGACCCTTGAACACATGCCAAGCCGCATGAAAAGCAGCAGTGAGACCATCAAGCGCTACTTTCAAGTCCTCCTTCGCAAAATGATTCCTGTGCGCTCAGAGGTAGTGCTTAGCAAAGGGCAACAAAAGATAATGATGTTTGTGGGGCCAACAGGTGTGGGCAAAACCACCACCCTAGCCAAACTGGCCGCGCGCTATTCGTACCTTTCTCAGCAACGCTACAAGGTGGGCGTGATCACCCTAGATACGTATCGCATTGGTGCGGTGGAGCAGTTGTTTCAGTACGCCAAGATGATGCGTTTGCCTGTGGAAGACGTAGTAGACATTGGGGATTTTGAAAACGCTTTGCGTGCCTTGGGGCATTGTGATATTATCTTGGTAGACACCGTGGGAAGCTCCCAGTACGACAAAGAAAAACTAATGAAGCTTGATAATTTTCTCAAAAATTCCGCAGCACAGATTGATGTGAATTTGGTGGTTTCTGCGGGAACAAAACTGGAGGATTTAAAAGAGATTTACAGCAGTTTTTCTTTTTTAGATATTGATACGCTTATTTTTACTAAATTTGATGAAACCAAAGTCTTTGGCAATATTTTTTCCCTGATTTACGAAATCGACAAGCCCGTGAGCTATTTTTCCATCGGGCAAGAAGTTCCCGATGATTTGCGTACGGCTAGTAGTGAGTATTTGGTGGAGTGTATGTTGGATGGTTTCACAAAGGATACCCATGGAAAATCAAGCAAATAAGCTTAAGCGTCTTGTGAAAGAGCAGCCTGAAAAAACAGGCCATGTGACACGCTTTGTTGCTATTACAAGTGGCAAGGGTGGCGTGGGGAAAAGCACTGTGAGCGCTAACATGGCCAATTTGCTTGCCAACCATGGGTACAAAGTAGGGCTTTTGGATGCAGACATTGGATTGGCCAATTTGGATGTTATTTTAAACGTGCGCATTCAAAAAAACCTTTTACATGTACTCAAAGGCGAATGCGCACTAGCAGATATTGTGGTGCAAGTTAAACCTAATCTTATCCTTATTCCTGGAGAGAGTGGGGATGAGATCCTAAAATACAACGACCAGTTTATTTATGAGCGGTTTTTTGAAGAAGCAAAATTTTTAGATAATTTGGATTTTCTTATTATGGATACAGGGGCAGGGATTGGTGAAACAATTCAAGTATTTTTAGAAGCGGCGGATGAGGTGATTATCGTCACTGTGCCAGACCCCGCTGCTATCACAGATGCCTACGCAACCATCAAGGTGACAAGTAAAATTAAAGATTCTTTGCAAATGGTGCTCAATATGACACGCAATGAAAAAGAGGCGCAGTTAATTTTTGATAAAATCAAAAAAGTAGCGCTACAAAACATTGGCCCAAAGCTCGAACTCAATCTTTTAGGTAGGCTCCCCGATGATAAAATTGTCTCACGTAGTGTGAAACAACGCACGCTGTTTACCAATGACGCACCCATGAGTGCGCCGTCGATGGAGATGAAGCGCATCGTCAATAACCTCGTCTTTCGCTTGGAACGAAAAGTGCTTGACACCAAAGCAGACCGAAGCTTTGGCGGCTTTTTTAAGCGTTTAATGGAGCAATTTTGAGCAGCAAGGGTGATTACAGTATGCTAAAACCAGAAAATTTCATCTACTTCTTTACCGTGTGTGGCTTTTTTATCGGCCTAGTTTTTTCTCTTATGCTTGAAGCAGAACCTATGGATTTTTTAGTTTATACATTGGAAATCACCCTCTTTTTTTACTTGTTTATTCATGTGGTTATTATGAATTTTGTAGATGTCCGACTCGCAGGAAAGAAACTTTTTGATTATAAACAATACGAAGAAATCAGCGGGTATTTTATCCATGAGATTCAAGAGCGTGAGCGGCGAATGGAAACGTTGATCGACCCCGATGCCCAGCATGAGCCCAACGTGGTGCACAACATGATGAGAAGCCATGGAAACAACAAGAAAAAAGCAGCTTAGTGTTTACGGCCAAAACGCCAAAAAACACCAAGATGATCTCGTGCTTCAATACATGCCAGCGGTGCGCGCGATGGCTTTTCGCCTGAAAGAACGTTTGCCTTCGTCGGTGGATGTAAATGACCTCATTTCTGTAGGGACTGAAGAGATGATTAAGCTCTCTCGCCGTTACGACAAAGAGCAAAATGACTCCTTTTGGGGATATGGAAAAAAGCGTGTGTATGGATCGATGCTAGATTATTTGCGCTCTTTAGATGTCATGAGTCGCTCAAACCGAAAACTTCTTAAGGCGATTGACCACGAAATAGACATTCACTATAATACCCACGGAGAAGAGCCAGATAATGTGACCCTTGCGACAATCTTGGGGGAAGAAGTGGAAAAAATAGAAGAAGCCAGAAATGCTTTCATGGTGGCAACCACTTTGCCTATCAATGAGCAAATGGCTATTTTTTCCCAAGAAGAAACCGAGTCTATCGTCGAAAAAGACCAGCTTATCGAGGTGGTGCAAAGTCTCTTGGCAGGCTTTAAGGAAAGGGAACAATTGATTATTCAACTCTACTACTTTGAAGAGTTAAACCTCAAAGAAATTAGTGCAATTTTAGATATTACTGAATCGCGTATTTCACAGATTCACAAAAAACTCATGCGAAAACTTCGCGACGCGTTGGAGGGCAATCATGGCTGATATTTTAAGTCAAGAAGAGATTGATGCCCTTTTAGAAGTCGTTGACGAAGAAGGAGATGCCGACTTAATTGCCAGCGGGAGTGAGCCAGAAGATAACCGGCAAGTTATTTTGTATGATTTTAAACGCCCTAACCGTGTCTCTAAAGAACAGTTGCGCGCGGTCAAAGGGATTCACGACAAGATGGCGCGAAACTTGGCCTCCCAAATCTCTTCCATTATGCGCAGTATTGTTGAGATTCAGCTTCACTCCGTTGACCAGATGACCTATGGGGAATTTTTGATGAGTTTACCCAGTCCGACAAGCTTTAACGTGTTTTCCATCAAGCCACTTGATGGTAATTGCATCATTGAAATCAATCCTTCTATTGCTTTTCCGATGATTGATAGGCTACTAGGAGGAGGTGGAGAGTCGTACGAGTCTACGCGCGAACTGACTGACATAGAGCTGAACCTTTTGGACGCAATTTTGCGTATCGTGATGCAACGGCTCAAAGAAGGATGGGCGCCCATTACGGACATGTACCCTAATGTGGAGTCTAAAGAGTCTAGTCCCAATGTGGTGCAAATTGTTTCGCAAAATGAGATTGTTATCATGGTGGTGATGGAAATCATCATCGGGAATTCCAGCGGGATGATCAACCTGTGTTATCCTGTTATTTACCTTGAACCTATTCTTTCGCGTTTAGCTAATCGAGACATCATGCTTGGGGAAACCTCGGCCAAGAAAAGCCGTAACAAAGAACTTAAAACCCTTGTGGGGCGTGCTGAAGTGTTTGGCGAAGCCTTGTTGGGTCGCACGATTATGAGCGTGGGGGAGTTGTTAGAATTGCAAGAGGGTGACATCTTAAGGCTTGACCGACCAGCGGATGATCATGCGGTGGTAACCATTGACCGAAAGGATATTTTCTTGGCAGAAATTGGGCTACACCGGTTTCGAAAATCCATCAAAGTAAAAGAGCTTATCCGAACCGATAGAGATGAGATTAAGACCTTGTTAGAAGAGTACGAACAGAGCAGGCGGGCCAAAGTGTCCTCCTACGATTCCGAGGAGGCAGTGAATGAATGAGTTTATAGCGCTATTGGGCCAAGAGTTAGTCTCGACCGTTGAGGGATTGACGGGGCAAACCCCCACCTTGGAACTTGTTGATACTGCCGATGTAAATAAAAACACCTCTGTTGTGCCTCCTATGGCCATTGCTAAAATAGCTGTGAGTGGTGCGACAGAGGGAAGCATGAAAGTTGCCATTGCTCCTGGGCTTGCCACGGGAATTGGTGCTTTGATGATGGGAGAAGAGGAGGCTGTTGGCAAAGAGGAGATGGACGAGGATGACTTGGACGCCACCAAAGAGATAGTCTCTAATGTCCTGGGGTCTTTTTCGACAGCACTTGGTGGCCAAAAAGCGCTTCCAAAGCTTAATTTTGCTGTAGAATCCATCACTTTTGTGGATGCGACAGACACGATAGATTTTACAGGAATGCACACCGCCTATATTCACTCCATGGGTGTGCAAGGCATCGTGGATCAGATTATTTTTGTCACCGATGGAGCCATTGAAAAGACATTGGGTAATGTGCAAAATGATACCCCGTCCACCGTTGTTTCAAATGAAGAAAAAAATACTACCGTTAATGACCTTAGTAGTGAAGAGATGCGCAACATTGCGCTGATTATGGACGTGCAGTTGCCTGTACGGGTGCGTATCGGGTCTAAAAAAATGCTTTTAAAAGATGTGCTGAGTATGGATATTGGCTCGGTGATTGAGCTTAACCAGTTGGCCAACGACCCCCTTGAAATCCTCGTGGGAGACAAGATTGTGGCCATGGGCGAAGTGGTGATTGTGGATGGTAACTTTGGAGTCCAGATTACAGAGATTGGCACCAAGCGTGAACGTTTAGAAAAACTCCGCTAAAGTACCACAATGGAAAGTGTAAAGCAGCGCATTCCCTTTGGACAACGCAATCCTCAAAAATCCCATGCGGTGTTTTTGGCCATTTATTCGCGGCATATTTCCCCGTGGAAGTACTTTAACGATGACTTACATGTAAAAGAGTGCTCCGGGGTGATTATGATTGACCGTTGGGATGGGCGCACGGGATTTCCTGGTGGGACAGCCGATGAAAAAGAAACCTTACTAGAAGCCCTTGAGCGGGAGATAAAAGAAGAGATTGGGATTCAGATTCGTCCCAATAAAATCCACGGCATCGCTTCTCATGAATGGAAGATCGGCACCCATTTTTTTGGGATGGAAGTCAATGAGATGGAACTGATGCACATCTTTTATCACATCCTCAATAACTTTGCCCGCTCTACCTTGCTGCACGCCTACCAAGAAGGCGACCGATCGCGGTTTCTCTCCGAAACCACGGGCATTAAATTGGTGCCCATCGTTTCCCATAAAGGCAAGGGCGTAGACCACTTTCTTACTAATGCTTTTGCGGGAAGTGCGGATTTGGATTTTCGGATTTTTTTGGAAGAAATTTTAGAATTTCACATCGCTTAGGACCGCGTAAGTTTCTTTACATGTAAAGCTTTTGTCTGTTTTTAAGCCCGATTTTTGTACAATGAGCCCTCTCAACAAAGCCCATGCCAAGGAATGTTCATTATGCGAGGCTATAAAGTCTTTTCAGGGACGGCCAACCCTGAATTTGCAAAAAAAGTTGCCAAATACCTCTCGTTGCCCCTTTCGGAGGCAGAAATCAAACGCTTTAGTGACGGTGAAATTAGCATCCAGATTAGCGAAAGTGTACGCGGAAAAGATGTGTTTATCATTCAGCCTACCTGTGCACCTGCTAATGTTAACTTAATGGAATTGCTCATTCTTACAGACGCCCTTCGTCGCAGTTCTGCCGATTCGATTACGGCAGTCATTCCCTACTTTGGGTATGCCAGACAAGACCGCAAAGCCGCACCCAGAGTGCCTATTACGGCCAAATTGGTTGCCAATATGATTCAAACGGCGGGCATTGACCGCGTGGTGACCATCGACTTGCATGCGGGCCAGATTCAAGGGTTTTTTGACATTCCTGTAGACAACCTCTACGGCAACATTATTTTCAACGACTACGTCAAAAACAAAAACCTCAAAAATCCTATCATCGCAAGCCCTGACATCGGTGGCGTTGCAAGGGCACGAAGCTTTGCTAAAAAACTTGGTGTGGACATGGTTATCGTCGACAAACGCCGTGAAAAAGCCAACGAATCTGAGGTGATGAATATCATCGGTGATGTGGAAGGCAAAGACGTTATCTTAGTAGATGACATGATTGACACCGCGGGTACCATCGTCAAAGCCGCCGAAGTACTCAAAGCCAAAGGCGCCACAAGCGTGATGGCATGCTGTACTCACCCTGTACTCTCCGGCCCTGCTTATGAGCGCATTGAAAAAGGCGAATTGGACGAATTGGTGGTAAGTGATACCATCCCTCTTTCACGAGAATGTTCTAAAATCAAAGTCCTTTCTGTTGCCCATGTCTTTGGCGAAGTGATTCGTCGGGTTTACCATAACGAAAGTGTCAATGGACTCTTTTTATAACGAGGAACTATGCAAAACCGGATTCGTAATTTTTCTATCATCGCCCATATCGACCACGGTAAAAGTACCCTAGCAGACCGCCTTATCCAAGAGTGCGGCGCAGTTTCAGACCGAGAGCTAGGAACTCAAATGATGGACACCATGGACATCGAAAAAGAGCGCGGGATTACCATCAAAGCCCAAAGCGTGCGTTTGACCTATGTCAAAGATGGTGTGCCTTATGTGCTCAATCTCATCGATACTCCAGGGCACGTGGATTTTTCCTATGAAGTGAGCCGCTCTTTGGCTTCGTGCGAAGGAGCATTGTTGGTGGTGGACGCTTCGCAAGGCGTGGAAGCACAAACCATCGCCAATGTGTATATTGCCCTAGAAAACGACCTTGAAATCATTCCTGTGATTAACAAAATCGACCTTCCTGCGGCAGACCCAGAACGGGTAAAAGAAGAAATCGAACACACGATTGGGCTGGATTGTTCTCGTGCTTTAGGCGTGAGCGCAAAAAGCGGCATCGGGGTAAAAGAGTTGCTTGATATGCTTGTTGATGTGGTTCCTGCCCCCACAGGCAATGCTGATGGACCAACTAAAGCGCTCATTTATGACAGTTGGTTTGACAACTACCTGGGCGCTCTTGCGCTTGTGCGCGTGTACGATGGCAAAATTGCCAAAGGACAAGAAGTGTACATCATGGGTTCGGGCAAAAAACACGAAGTGTTAAGTCTCATGTACCCTCACCCTCTCAAGCAAGAAAAAACAGCAACCTTGGAAGCGGGCGAAGTGGGGATTGTCGTACTGGGCCTTAAAAACATCAGCGATGTGCGGGTTGGAGATACCATTACCGACAACCGCAATAAAGCAAAAAAGCCAGTGGATGGCTTCGAAGAAGCCAAGCCTTTCGTATTTGCAGGACTTTATCCTATTGAAACAGACAAGTTTGAAGACTTGCGTGACGCGTTAGATAAACTTAAAATGAACGATGGCAGTATTAGCTACGAGCCTGAAACCTCTGCTGCCCTTGGTTTTGGGTTTCGCGTGGGGTTTTTGGGTATGTTGCACATGGAAGTTATTAAAGAGCGCTTGGAGCGTGAGTTTGACCTTGATCTCATCGCCACAGCGCCCACAGTAACATACCGTGTTATTAAAACCAACGGAGAGATAAAAGAGATTCAAAACCCCAGTCAGTTGCCCGCGCCTAATGAGATTGACCGCATTGAAGAACCTTATGTGCGGGCTACTATCATCACGCCTTCGGAATTTTTGGGCAATATTATTTCGCTGGTCAATGGAAAGCGTGGCATCCAAGAAAAGATGGACTACATGAACCCGCAGCGGGTATTGCTCGAATATGCTATCCCGATGAATGAGATTGTGATGGATTTTTATGACAAGCTAAAATCCGCAACCAAAGGCTATGCTAGCTTTGATTACGACCTCTCAGGGTACCGCGTGGGAGATTTGGTAAAACTTGACGTGCGTGTAGCAGGAGAGGTAGTGGACGCCCTTTCTATCATTGTTTCTAACGACAAAGCCATGACTAAGGGACGGGAATTTGTCAAAGCTATGAAAGAGATAGTTCCACGCCAACTGTTTGAAGTGGCCATTCAAGCGAGCATTGGCAACAAAGTCATTGCACGCGAAACCGTAAAATCCATGGGCAAAAACGTCACAGCCAAATGCTATGGTGGCGACATTAGCCGTAAGCGCAAACTGTTAGAAAAACAAAAAGAGGGCAAAAAGCGCATGAAGTCTATCGGAAAGGTACAATTGCCTCAAGAGGCGTTTTTAACCGTTTTAAAGATTGATTAACCCTTACATGTAAAGGAGAAAGTATGCGAGTAGGGATTGGACTGATTCTGGCACTGTTGGTATTGACGGGGTGTGTGTATAAAAACACTCCTTTGACCTTTTCTCCCTACGTGCCTAAACCTTCGACGATGGTGGGCGGCAAAAGCGTGCAAAAAGTCTACCTTAAAACGGTTATTGATAATCGACCAAGGCAAAGTATTGTTGCCTCTTCCACCAACACTTCGGGGCAAAATGTAGGGTACGCCACTACCAGCACCGCTGTGGATGTGTGGGTCCATGATGCCTTACGCAGAGGGCTTTTGGCGCGAGGGTATGAAGTAGTTGTACAGCCTTTCAAAGAAGCTAAAACCCTTGAAGTGAGCATTGATGAGTTGTTTGCCCACTATAATGGCACTTTGCTCTCTGGGGACAACCTCACAGGCACTATGCAGTTAAGCTTACATGTAAAGAGTGGGCAAACAACCACGACCAAGCGCGTAAGTCAATCCCAGCAACAATGGCACGCACCCATGCACTCTTCGGTTGCGTTTAAACCTTTTTTGGAGCGCTTAATGAAAGATGTGCTTGCACGCGCGATTGATGAAATTCACGCTTTGTAGCTAATGCGTTGTTTGGTATGCGAAGCCTTTTCTTGGAAGATTTTATGCGTCGCATGTGCTGATTATTTTAGTGTTTTGCATCCAAGTCAACGTACACTTTCCAATGGTTTTAAAGTCAACAGTTTTTTTGCCTATGATGATGTAGCGGGATTGCTTCACACAAAGCACACTCCCCACGGCGCACGCGTGTTGGACTTTTTAGCGCGCGTCTCTTTCGTACCTTTTATTCGCAAACTCACCCTTGAGTCCCCTTTGTTGGCTGTGCCTATTGATGACCACGTGCGTCACGGGTATAGCCACACAGCTATTTTGGCAAAAGCGTTAAAAACCCCAATGGTAAAGCCACTTTATGGTGTGTTACGCGCAACCAATACCACTTCTTTTAGCGGCAAGTCTTTAGCCTTTCGCAAGGCCAACCCCAGAGGCTTTACATGTAAGGTACCCAAAGGAAGCGTTGTGGTCTTGGTGGATGATTTAATTACGAGCGGGCAGACACTTTTAGAAGCTTCCAATGTGCTCACAAAACAAGGGATCACCCCGCTTTTTGGCTTAACTTTAGCCAATGCAAATGTTACTTAAGATAAAATAGAACCATTTTCAACTCGGCCTTTTCCCGAAAGGGGTTTGTGGCGAGATATTCAGAGTGAGGACAGTGAATGAGCAATCTCTTAGACATCAATCAAGACATCGATGTTATCAATATTGAAGACTCGATTAAGGCCAGTTACTTAGATTACTCCATGAGTGTTATCATTGGGCGTGCTTTGCCTGATGCAAGAGACGGTCTCAAGCCCGTACACCGCCGTATTTTATTTGCCATGAATGATTTGAACGTAGGCTACCGTAGCCCTTACAAAAAATCAGCCCGTATCGTTGGGGACGTGATTGGTAAATACCACCCTCACGGCGACTCTTCGGTGTATGATGCGCTGGTGCGGATGGCACAGCCTTTTTCCATGCGCGTTCCTGCGGTGGACGGTCAGGGAAACTTTGGTTCAGTAGATGGCGATAGCGCGGCTGCGATGCGTTATACCGAAGCACGCATGACCCTTTTAGCCGAAGAACTCCTAAAAGACATCGATAAAGACACTGTAGATTATGTGCCCAATTACGATGATTCGATGAGTGAGCCCGATGTGCTTCCCGCGCGCGTTCCTAATCTTTTGCTTAATGGCTCAAGCGGAATTGCTGTAGGCATGGCAACCAACATTCCTCCACACAGTTTAGATGAATTAGTAGGTGCTTTGTTGTGTTTGATTGAAAACAAAGACGCAGAATTAGAAGACATTATGGAGTACATTCAAGGCCCTGATTTTCCCACGGGGGGAATTATCTTTGGAAAAAAAGGCATTGTAGACGCCTATAAAACAGGCCGAGGACGTGTGCGCATTCGGGCAAAAACCCACATCGAGCAAAAAGGTAACAAAGACGTTGTTGTGATTGATGAATTGCCTTATCAGGTCAATAAAGCCCGTTTGATTGAACAAATTGCCAACCTTGTGAAAGATAAATACCTTGAGGGTATTAGTGAGATTCGCGATGAAAGTGACCGCGAGGGGATTCGAGTGGTGATTGAGCTAAAACGCGATGCCATGAGCGATATTGTCCTTAATAATCTTTATAAATCCACCCCGCTTGAGACCACCTTTGGGGTGATTATGTTGGCCATTGAAAACAAAGAACCAAAGGTTTTTACCCTTTTGGAGCTTTTACATCTTTTCTTGCGCCACCGAAAAACCGTCATTATTCGCCGTACGATTTTTGAACTTGAAAAAGCCAAAGCCAAAGCCCATATCTTAGAGGGCTTAAAAATTGCCCTAGATAACATTGATGCGATTATTGCACTCATTAAGCAAAGTGCAGACGCAACAGAAGCACGCACGGGTTTGGTAGAAAATTTTGGTCTTTCAGATTTGCAAGCAGGTGCTATTTTAGACATGCGTCTTAATCGCCTTACTGGCCTTGAGCGTGAAAAAATCGAAAATGAATTACGTGCTTTGCTAGAAGAAATTGAAAGGCTTAGCGCTATTTTAAAAAGTGAAGCGATTTTGAGCAACTTGATTAAAGAAGAGTTGCTAGAAATCAAAACCAAATTTAATGTGCCGCGCATCACAGAAATTGTTGAAGATTATGATGATATTGGCATTGAAGATTTGATTCCCAATGAGCCTATGGTGGTAACGATCACGCACCGTGGCTACATTAAGCGGGTTGCGCTACATCAATATGAAAAGCAAAAGCGTGGCGGCAAAGGCAAAACCGCCGTTACAACGTATGACGATGATTTTATTGAGAGCTTTTTTGTTTCCGATACCCACGACACCTTAATGTTTGTTACAGATAAAGGCCAACTCTATTGGCTCAAAGTCTATCGGATTCCAGAAGGAAGTCGTTCTGCTAAGGGCAAGGCAGTTGTAAACCTTGTGCAATTGCAGCCGGATGAAAAAATTATGGCTATCATCCCAACAAGCGATTTTGATGAGAAAAAATCTTTGGCATTTTTTACTAAAAAAGGTATTGTGAAGCGTACAAATTTAAGTGAATTTAAAAACATTCGCTCAGTGGGTGTGCGTGCCATTACATTGGATGATGATGATGAGTTGGTGACTGCAAAAATAGCAACAGTTCAAGCCCAGTACCTCTTTGTGGTTACTCAAAAAGGGATGTGTGTGCGGTTTAATCTTGAAGATGCTAGAGAGATTGGGCGCGCAGCAAGAGGGGTAACCGCTATTCGTTTTAAAGAAAATGAAGATTGTGTTGTGGGCGCTACTGTGATTTTTAACGACCAAGAAGAACTTTTAACTATTAGTGAAAAGGGCATCGGAAAACGTACAACAGCCGAAGAATACCGCTTGCAAAAGCGCGGTGGAAAAGGCGTGATTGGCATGAAGCTCAATGCAAGAACGGGTGATCTCGTAGGTGTGGTTATTGTGGATGAAAGCAAAGACTTGATGGTGCTTACCTCAAGTGGAAAAATGATTCGTGTGGATATGCAAAGCATCCGAAAAGCAGGTCGAAACACCAGCGGTGTCAAAGTTGTGAATGTAGGCGAGGATGTGGTTGCTGGCATTTCCCGTTGTCCAAAAAAAGAAGACGATGAAACAGAAGTGTTGCCAGATGAGGTAAACTTTGATAAGAATGGTGACCCTGAGGGGATTTCTGACTTGTAGTGGAACACAATTTGCTTTACAGGAGGAAACTCATGCAAAGGTGTAAAATGAATAAGTTGGCCCTATCGCTTGTGGCGAGTCTTTCACTGTTGATGCTTTTCTCTGGCTGTGTGCCTCAGCAGCAACCGCAAGTTGTGACTGAGACAGAAAGACAAGTGGTGATTCAAAAAGTGGACAAAGAGGATATTCGGGAAGTGATGCGTGAAGAGAAATTGCTCTTTATTAACAATGCGCCCGATAAAGTATTTGCTGTGATGGGTGAGGGGATTGCTCCCCAGAACACCATTTCTCCAGCCCAAGCCATGGCGCTAGCCAAACGTGCTGCTTTGGCGGATGCGTACCGGCAAATGGGTGCTAAGCTCTACGGCGTACGCATTTCAGCCAAAGATACCGTGCAAGATGCGGCGCTTAAGGACTCTCGTATTGTGGCGCAAGTAGATGGGCTCATCAAGGACGCGAGTATTACTGATATGGCGTTTCAAGACGGCTTGTATCGGGTAACTATGGAGCTGAAAATGAGCGAAGAGCGTTGGAAAGAAATTTTCTCTTACTAATTTTGTTAAATTGCTCCTTGCTTTATGGTGGGGAGCAGTTTGTTTTTTCTGCCAAAGCAATAAGCCGCAATCACACCCTTTTTTATGATGAAATACGCCTTTCTCCTCTCATGCAAGAGCGAGAAAAAACGTCACATCGGCTTTGTATTCTTCCTCGTTTAGAGCCTTTACATGTAAGCACACAGGCTTTTTTAAAAAGTCAAGAAGAACGCTTGCTCGAGTGCCTTTTAGCCCAAGGGGTGTTGGTGCATGACTGGCAAGAGCACACGACCAATTTGGGGGCTTCGCAAACACAGCTTAGGGTTTTGCCTGTACGATTTACAGTAGAGTTTAAAGATGATTTTGTTACACTCTATCTTCTTGCCCCCTAGGGAGGCAAAGAGAGATTTGCACTGAGGGCTTTATGAAAATCGTCGTAGTCGAAGATGATATTAACATGCGTAAATCCCTAGAGATTGCTCTTGGGGAATTCCAAGAATTTCACGTCAAAACCTATAAAAGCGCCACGGAAGCCTTAAAGAAAATGGACACAGAAGTGGACTTGGTTATTACTGACATTAATATGCCAGGCATGGACGGCATCGAATTTGTAAAAGCCTTGGATGGAAAATACGATGTGATTGTCATTACCGGAAACGCCACCTTAAACCGTGCTATTGAATCGGTGCGTTTGGGGGTGAAGGATTTTCTGACGAAACCCTTTGAGATAGATACGCTAGTAGAAGCCATTGTCCGCAATGCAAAATTACGCCAACGGGTGAGGGCTAATCCTGTAGTATCCGCTAAAAGCCCTGAGGGATTTTTAGCAACTTCGCCAGCCCTAAGTAAAGCACTTTCCCTTGCCCAAAAAGCAGCCAAAACCGATGCGAGTGTGTTGCTTTTGGGTGAAAGTGGCGTGGGAAAGGAGCTATTTGCGAGGCACATTCATGCCCACTCTTTGCGTTGCAATGGTCCTTTTGTTGCGCTCAACATGGCAGCCATCCCTGAAAACTTACTAGAGAGCGAATTGTTTGGCTTTGAAAAAGGGGCATTTACTGATGCTGGCACTGCCAAAAAAGGGCAATTTGAATTAGCTCAAGGTGGAACACTGTTTTTGGATGAGATTGGTGAAATGCCCTCCGCACTTCAAGCCAAACTGTTGCGTGTGATTCAGCAACGGGAGATTATGCGCCTTGGCGGTGGAAAGCCTCAGGCGATTGACGTGCGCATTATCTCAGCAACCAATGCTGATATATTGGAAAAAATCGCTTCGGGCTCTTTTCGTGAGGATGTGTATTATCGCCTTAATACCATTCCTTTGCATATTCCACCACTAAGGGCGCGTCTTGAAGAGATAGTGCCCATTGCGGATGCCACATTGGTGCGGGTGAGCGAAGCATATAATTTGGGTGAAAAATCCCTTTCCGCCCAAGCCCAAGCTGCACTTTTAGAGTATCCATGGCCTGGGAATGTGCGTGAACTTATTTCAGTCATTGAGCGTGCGGCGATTTTGAGCGACACAACACAAATTGGGTGTGATGATCTTTTTTTGGAAAGTAGACAAAGTGGTAAAAACATTGATACGATGGAAAAAGAGCTCATCAAGGAGGTATTGGCAAGTGTACAATACGATAAAATAAAGGCGAGTGAACTCTTGGGGATGGGGCAACATGCCCTCGAAACAAAATGTCAAAAATACAACCTGTAAAGGTAACCTATGAAAACATATAATGTAGCAGTTGTTGGCGCCACAGGCGCTGTTGGTGAAGAGCTTTTTCGCGTGATGGAAGAGATGGATTTTCCTATCAAAAACCTTATTCCACTTGCCAGTGCTAGAAGCGCAGGCGAAGAGGTCGAATTTAAAGGTAAGGCCTATAAAGTCATTGAGCTCACTGAAGAGGTTTTTGAAAAATACGAAGTAGAAATCGCCTTTTTTAGTGCTGGTGGCAATATTTCTGCGCACTTTGCAACCCATGCGGCAGAAGCAGGTGCGGTGGTGATTGACAACACAAGCCATTTTCGTATGGATCCTAGCGTGCCTTTGGTGGTTCCAGAGTGTAATCCAGATGCAATTGGACAGTGGAAAGAAAAAGGCATTATTGCCAATCCTAACTGCTCTACTATTCAAATGGTCCAAGTCTTAAAACCCCTAGATGATGTGTTTAATATCACACGTGTTGACGTGAGCACCTACCAAGCAGTAAGTGGTGCGGGAAAAGCCGGCATGGAAGAGCTTGTGCACCAACTTAAAGATTTCTTTGCGTTTAAGCTTGACGAAACCCAAATTGAAACCTTTGCGCATCAAATTGCTTTTAATGTCATTCCGCACATTGATGTGTTTATGGAGAATGATTACACTAAAGAAGAGATGAAAATGGTCAATGAAACCCAAAAAATATTGGGCAAAACCATGGAAATTAGCGCCACTTGTGTGCGTGTGCCGGTTATTCGTAGCCATTCGGAGTCCATCACTATTCATTTTGCCAATGACGTGAACGTGGAAAAAGCTATTCAGGTACTCAAAGAGGCTAAAAACGTGGTGGTACAAGATGAGCCTGAGAAAAACATTTATCCTATGCCAATTACAGCAAGCGACACGGACTTGACCTATGTGGGCCGTATTCGCAAAGACATCAACCGAAGCAATGTGCTACACCTGTGGTGTGTGGCCGATCAAATCCGTGTGGGTGCTGCAACCAACGCCGTGCGTATTGCACAACGTTGGATTGAGCAAGAAGGCTAGACATGATTTTTATTGATGCGTGTTTTGGAAAAAAAACTCCCTATACTCCCGTGTGGATGATGCGCCAAGCAGGGCGCTATTTGCCTGAATATATGCGTGTACGTGCTGAAGCGGGGGATTTTCTAAGCCTGTGCAAAGACCCCAAGCGCGCTTGCGAAGTGACCTTGCAGCCTGTTGATATTTTAGGTGTTGATGCGGCGATTTTATTCAGTGATATTTTGGTTGTGCCCATGGAGATGGGGATGGCCTTGCGTTTTGAAAAAGGTGAGGGTCCCGTGTTTGATGCACCTTTAGAAACCAAGGCGCAACTAGAGGCTTTACATGTAGAAGAAGCGGCAGAGAGATTAGAGTACGTGTACGAGGCTATTGGGCTCATTCGTGCCCAGCTTGCACCCGAAAAAGCACTCATTGGATTTTGTGGTGCACCGTGGACGCTGGCTACATATATGATTGAGGGAAAAGGAACAAAAACTTACGCATTGTGCAAAAAGTTATTGTATTCTGACCCTGAATTTATGCATGCCATTTTACGCAAAGTCACCGAAGTGCTTAAGCTGTATATGTCGCGCCAGATTGAAGCGGGTGTTGATGCGGTGCAAGTCTTTGACTCTTGGGCCGCAGCTTTAGAGGAGCCTGCTTTTTTTGAATTTAGCTGGAGCTATATGAAAGAGTTGGCTGCTTATTTAAAAGCAAAATACCCGCACATTCCGGTGATTTTATTTCCCAAAGGTATCAGTGGTTACCTTGATAAAATCGACGGAGAATTTGATGTGTTTGGGGTTGATTGGTCAACACCTATTGAGCTTGCAAAAGAAAAATTGGGCCACAAGTATGTCTTGCAAGGCAACATGGAACCCACACGCTTGTACAGCAAAGAGGCTATTGATGGGGGCATTGAGCACATCGCTTCGGTGATGCAAAACGAACGCCATATCTTTAACCTAGGCCATGGAATTTTGCCCGATATTCCTGTAGAGCATGCCAAGTATTTTATTAAGCGTGTACAAGAGCGCACCAAAGGCTAAGGGTGGATAACCTCACCTTTGGCCCTGTTGTCTCTCGCAGGTTTGGTGTCTCTTTGGGGGTTGATTTAAGCCCCCATGCCAAACAATGCAACTTTGATTGCCTGTACTGCGAACTCTCTCCTGCTAAGCCTGTAGACCGTGCGATTGACGTGCCTCAGGCAAATGCGTACCTCGAAGCCATTGTCTGTGCACTAGAAAAGTACCCCCAGGCTGATTATATTACCCTCACTGCCAATGGAGAGCCAACCCTTTACCCCTATTTGGAAGAGTTGGTTGTGGGGATTAAATCCTTACATGTAAAGCAAAAATTACTCATTTTAAGCAACAGTGCAACCCTTTGTAATGCAAATATCGCGCGCATTTTGAGCACCATTGATGTTGTTAAGCTCTCTTTGGACGCAGCAGATGAAAAAACATTTAAACGTCTTGACCGTCCCTTTAAAGGCTTACATGTAAAGGATATTATTGCTAGCATAGAGGCTTTTTCTCGAATGTATTGTGGAACATTGGTGTTGGAAGTTTTAGTGGTTAAGGGCGTTAATGATACCGAAGCGGCGTTTGATTGCCTCAACGCAGCTATTGGGCGCATTCAACCTGCGCGTGTTGATGTAGGGACCATCGCTAGGCCACCAGCTTATCAGGTGGAGGGAGTTGATGTGGTCACACTGCATGCCTTGGCTGCTCGTATTACAGGGGTTCCTGTGAGTGTAGCTCAAAATGCTTCTTATGCGCAAAAGCATGATTTTGACGAAGTAGGGCTTATGGCACTTTTGGACAAACGCCCACAAAGCATGGACGATGTCAAGTACAGCTTTTCCTCTCGAAGCCAAATCCTGCTAAAAGGCTTGGTCTCAAGAGGAAAAGTACGCATGCAAACGGTTGCGGGAATGGATTTTTACCGTGTTTGAGCGAATTTAAAAGAGAAAGTTATAAACACATTTTGACAAAAACCTAAAAGCTAAAGTAAGCCAATTTCTTTGTAGTATTTTTCAGCGCCAGGGTGTAAAGGGGCTACGATTCCTTCTAGTAAACTTTCTTTAGTAATGGTTTTATAGGCAGGATGAAGTTTTTTGAATTCTTCGAAATTTTCAACAACAGCCTTGGTAAGCGTGTAGACTGCTTTTTCGCTTATTTTATCACTTGTAACCAACACTGCTTTTACGCCAATACTTGGAGTGTCATTGGTAATTCCTCTGTAAAATGAGCCAGAAATAAGCCCCTTGGCATAATAAGGATATTTTTCAGTAAGGGCGTCAATAGGAGCACCCTCAATAGGCACAAGAAAAGCGTCCACGGATACTACCGCATCTTTTATGTTAGCCGCGGGATGACCAAAAACACCAAAATAACCGTCTATTTTGCGATCCTTTAGCATATTGGGCCCTTCTGTGGATTTAAGCTCACTCGAAAGTGCCAAATCGCCCGTTGCAATACCCAGTGCTTTCATGACAATTTCAGCAGTAACTCGCGTACCAGAGCCAGGAATATCGATGTTAATGCGTTTGCCTTTCAAGTCAGACACGCTTTTGATGCCAGATTCTTGACTTACCACAAGTGCAAGCAATTCGGCGTAAATGCCCATAACGGAACGTAAGCCTGCGTATGGGTTGCCTACAAATTTGTCTTCGCCATTAATGGCATGGTGAACAACATCGCTTTGCGCCATACCAAAATCAAGTTCGCCTGCACGAATGGTGTTGACATTGTAAACAGACCCACCAGTAGACTCAACAGAACAGCGAATGCCACTCTCTTTTTTTACTTGGTTTACCAAACGACACACCGCACCCCCTGTTGGGTAATAGGTCCCAGTAACCCCACCTGTGCCAATAGTGATAAATTCAGTTGCATTGGCAGAGCTAAAAAGGGCACCACTAAGCACAATAGAAGCAATTTTTTTGTTCACAGAAGCTCCTTGGGCATGATATTGGTGTTGATGATAGCTTGTGGCTTCTGTGCCCTTACTTAAGATAACCATGAATAAAGCGTCGCACCCAAATTCTTATCAAATAGTCTTGACAAATAAGAACTTTTTGCCTATAATTTCGGTCTCTTTTCAAGGTGTTCCGGATTAGCTCAGCGGTAGAGTAGGTGACTGTTAATCACTTGGCCACTGGTTCGAATCCAGTATCCGGAGCCATTTCTTCTTAATTTCCCATTCCAGTTTTTTTTGTGCGTATCCGTTAAAGCATTCCATGCTACACTGAAGCATCCTTACAAAGGAGGTCTTTATGTGCATTCTTCATCATAGTAACCATGCAAATCCCGTACATGTTTGGTCGAGGCGTGAAAAAATTCCCAAAAAGCATATTCCGTTAAACGAAGCACTCATGAAGCCAGATCCTAACTTTGTGGATGAGCGAAAAGCGGAAAAATCTCCCAAAAAGCATTGGCTTGAGCGGTTTTTTGGCGAATAGACTTTCCTTGTAGTGCGAATGAAAACTTTACGCCTGATTTTGACGCTCGCGCCCCTTTATTCTCAGAGCTTCCTAAACAATCTCTAGGTAAGATGTAATTATCATTTTCCAAGGGAAATTTCCATGTCCGTTATTCTTTGCGCTTCAAAATATCATATTTTATCACACTGGACACAAAATATTGATGAGACAGTAACGGTAGCAAAAAGCCAAAAAGAGTTGCTGGAATTAAGCGCAAAAGAGCACGCTCAAGCGCCAGTCATTTTGCTCGAAGACCGACTCTATGGAGCAGAAATGGGGAAGATTGTGAGTGCAATTCGAGAAGCCAACCCTGCTGCTGGAATCATGGTTCTTTCACCAAACCCTACCTTTCACGGAGGTCAAGAAGCTTTGGCTTCGGGAGTAAATGGCTTTGGCAATGTGTACCTTGCTAAAGGATGGTTGCAAGACGCCCTTGAGGCATTAGCGCAAGGAGAAAATTGGATTTTCCCTCTACAAGAAAAGATTCAAGGTCTTGGCAAGGTAGTGGGTGAAGTGGCTACGTTGGAGGGGAAGCTTTTTGGTGATGGTGGTCGCGTGCTTGATGTGGGTGGGCCTGTTTATGCCCAAGAAACCCTTATGCTAACACAAAGTACCACCCGTGCCACTTTTCAATTTACACAAGGTGTCTCGCTCTCACTCAAAGGCGCAGAGTGCCTTTTTGTGGATGAAAGTGTTTTTTCTTTAACCCCTCACTCACCTTTGCGTAGAACCCGTGAAATTCCTCAAATAAAACCCATTTTTTCTACTTTATTTGAGCGTCCTTTTTATGTAAATGTTGGCAAAGAGAGTTTGGTTGATCCGCGCAGTAGTGAGCTGGCAATGTCTGACACACCATCCCAATATGTTGCGATGTATCCTGTTTATGTCGAAGAAGTTGCGCCTTCAGTAGAAGAGAGTGGTCTTACTTTTGGAGCGTGCGACATTAGGGCAAAGGAGGCATCGGTGATCTCTTTGGTGGGCCGCATTGAAGAGTATGAGATACTTTACCCAAAGAGCCTGCAAGAGACTGTTTTTGTCAACGACTTGGTTCCAGACAGAGATGGAGCTAGAGTGGTTTATCGGCCTATTACAGGTCTAGCTTTTGCAAATGCGACCATTGAGTTGTTTCATACTCCTGCTTCTGATGCGGGGTTGAAAACAAAGCAATTTGGCGCATTTTTAGACTGGATAGAGCCTGCCCAAGGAGCACTAAAGGGGGCAAGTATTATGCTTTGGGGTTATGAACAAGGGGTGGATTATTTGCTTTTTGAACGGGCATGCATCCCTTCGGAAGTGCGCTTTAGTTATGAAATGGATGAGGCGCATATAGGTATTCATTTTTTTGGGGATGCTTCTGTGGAAGCGTATCGGGCTTTGCTTGGTAGCGTGCGCCATGAGGCGAGTAGTATTTCGCGCGGCTCTTTACATGTAAAGGTGGAAGCTTATGGTGTGAAAACTTCATGGGTGCTTTTTGAGGGAGCCATTGATACATAAAGTAACAATATTTTTGAAACTCATTTTTAAATAAATCTTAAAAAATATTCGATTACCCTTTTAAAATTATCTAGATTATTGGATTTTATTCCTGTTTATAGGGCTTTGGTGTGCAATATGGAAAATTCTTCTTTAGACACCTTTTTTTATTTGCACCCTTTGAAACCTTTATTGTCTATTTTTTAGCAGAGCTAATGTCAAATATTTAAGTTTCATTAAAGCCGAATGCGAAATAATGCAACAGAAACAAAAGAACTACTTTTTGTACTACTCATGTAAAAGGATAACAGATTGGCAAAAATGAAACAAGGAGATTCGGTCATCAAGCGTGTTATCCAAAAAAATATGACCAAGCGTGAAATCTCTCAGTTAACCATTAAAATTGATGCCAAGCTCGACCAAGCTCTAGCAACTTTGTCCACCGCACTAGGGGTCTCTAAAAACCGCCTAATTGAAGAGATTTTGACAGAAAGCGGGATTATAAAAGAGGTTGAGGAGAACTATCATGTTTGACATGCCATCAAAAGAAGCTGTTGTAAAAGCTGTGCTTGAGGGTATTGGTGCGGCTAAAGAAAACTACCTCTTTTGGACAAATAACCGATTGTTTCTCTCTTACGGCCCGCGAAAAATCATTACACTGCATATCGCTCAGGCTATTGGTAAAATGGAAAATGCACCCGAGGTTTTTATTGATGCAACGGTGGCAGATATTCTACGGTGCTCCTTGCCAGATCGTACAGGGTATGTTGGATACATGCAGGAAAATAATCTTTCACAAGGAGTATTTAGTATCACACTAGATGCACGCTTTCCTCACCAAGGAGACAATGACTCCATTTCGAAAGTCATCATTTCTGTCAAAAATGGTGTACGTAACGTTAAGTACGAATACCTCAAAGAGATTGAGCGTATTTGCAAAATGCTACGTCCTTCTGGAAGTGCTAGGAGTACACTGGAGTATGGAATTTTTGCTTTTTACGCAGATCTCTCCACGGATGCACGCAAAAAACTACCTGTGCGCATTGATAAAATCATAGAAAGCTTTGATGAGGTTGTGGGTCGCTTTGAAGTGTTGCAAGGGACTTTTGTCAGCTCAGGCGTGCAAACTGTCGAGGGGATGGGTGAGTGGTGTGCGGGATGTTATGTGATTGAACCTCGGTGTTAGCAAACGAGGGCGCCATGGCGTCTTGGTTTGGTGACACGAATACTTATTTTAAGGAGAAACCATGAAGACCATTCTTCCTAAACTCGCCGCATCGGTTGCAGTGAGTTGTGCTCTTGTTTCGGCTGTTTCGGCTGCAGATGTGATTAAAATTGGGGTGCAAGCGCCCATCACGGGTCAGTATGCCAACGAGGGCCAAAGTATTGATTATGGGGTAAAGCTCATTGCTGAACAATTTAATGCCAAAGGCGGCGTGTTGGGTAAAAAGATTGAAGTTATCACTTGTGATGATGAAGCAGCGCCCCAAAAAGCAGCCATTTGTGCCAGACGCCTTGTGAATGAAGGTGTAATGGCGGTCATTGGTTCGTACACCTCAGGAGCAACTGAAGCGGCACAGGCGACTTATTACCGCAATGGTGTGTTGCAAACCAGTGATGGCACCAGTGACTCGTTGACAGAGAAAAAATACTGGACATTCTTTAGAAACTCTTTCCAAAATAGCGCCCAAGCAGAATTTACCGCTGAGTATTTTGTCAATCAGAAAAAATACCAACGCATTGCGCTACTTTCAGACTACTCAAGCTACTCTACAGGTCTTGTGGATGCCGTTGAGGCAGAGCTAAAAGCAAAAGGTGGCAACATTGTATTTAAAGACCGCGTGCGTTCAGGGGCGCAAAACTTTACGGCCGTATTGACGCGCATTAAAGCACTAAACCCTGATGTTATTTATTTTGGTGGGTATTACACAGATGGTGGGCTCATTCGTGCACAACAGCAACAACTTCGCATTGAAGCAGATTTTGTAGGGGGTGATTCCAACGACAACCCTGATTACATGAAACTTGCAGGAAGCAGTGCTGCGGGAACCATTCTTATCAACTTCCCCACGCCTGAGTTTTTGCCTTACGATACCGCTAAACAATTTTTGGCAGATTATCGTGCAAAATATAACCAAGACCCCGCTTCTATTTGGGCGCTTATGAATATTGACGGATTGCTTACTATTTTGCATGCGATGGAAGAGCTTAAAACAGAAGATACTAAAAAGATTTCGGACTATTTGCACACATTGCGTGACTTTCCAGGCATCACAGGTCCTGTTTCTTTCCGTGAAGATGGTGAGCGCATTAACACCAAATTCAACGTGTATGAAATTCAATCTGACAACAGCTACAAAATCATTTTTTAAAAAGTAGGGGCAATGGACGTATTTCTTCAACAATTAGTCAACGGGTTGACCATTGGAAGTTTATACGCATTGGTTGCACTAGGTTACACGATGGTCTATGGGGTAATGAAGCTTATCAACTTCGCCCACGGCGACCTCGTGGCCTTTTCGGCCTTTGCGGGACTGACCATTTACACACAACTTTTTGACGATGGGACAACGTCACTGGTGGCCGTGGTAAGCGTATTTGCCTTTACCGCAGCAGTGATAGCAGTGGTGGGTGTTCTTCTTGAGCGCCTTGCGTATAGGCCTTTACGAACGGCACCCCGCCTGAGCGCTGTTGTATCTGCTTTGGGGGCAGGCTTGGTAATCCAAAACGCCATCATGCTGATTTGGGGCCCAAATATGAAAATTTTCCCCTCTGATCTTTTGCCTTCCACGGTGTATGAAGTGGGTGGCGTGGTATTTACGTTTACACAAGTGATGATTTTAGGGTTTTCTTCGGTGTTGATGGTGGCACTATTTATGTTTATCAACCGTACAAAAATGGGTACGGCCATCCGCGCTGTTGCTATTGACCAAGATGCGGCCAGATTGATGGGCATTAACGTCAACCGTGTCATTATGCTGATTTTTATCATTGGTTCGGCCTTGGGCGCGGTAGCGGGTCTTTTTTTGGGTATTTATTACCGAGGCATTAGTTTTGACATGGGCTGGCAATACGGGCTCAATGCTTTTGTGGCCGCGATTATTGGTGGTATTGGTAATATTCCTGGTGCGATGGCCGGGGGATTGTTGCTTGGGCTTTTTAATGCCATGATTAGCGGCTATTTTTCTAGCCAATGGGCAGAAGCCTTTACCTTTATTTTACTTATCGTTATTTTGATTTTCCGACCAACGGGTATCTTTGGCGAAAAAGTGGCGGAGAAAGTCTAATGAAAAATATTACGTTAACGACAAAAATCGCCATTGGCTTTATGTTGGTTATGGGGTTGTATCCGCTTTTTGCCGATTCGGCGTGGCTTGCCATTGGAACAACTTTTTTGGTTTACGCGTGTGTCGCTTTTTCCCAAGATATCATCTTGGGGCGCGCGGGCGCTTTTAATATGGGCCATGCTCTCTTTTTTGGTCTAGGTGCTTACGCGACAGCTATTTTAAATGTGCATTTTGGGTGGCCTATTTTAGCCACGTGGATTCCTGCGGTGTTGCTACCCGTAGCTGTTTCGGTGCTCTTTATTGGCCCTATTATTCATTTGCGTGGAGACTATCTGCTGGTGGCTACTATTGGGCTTAATATTATCTTTTTGCAACTCTTGGAAAATGATATTTTTGGCCTCACAGGCGGCCCAAATGGCATTTTTGGGATTGATGTGATTGAGGTGTTTGGGGTGGCACTGTTTTCTCAGACGTACATGTACTACCTTGCCTTTATCTTGCTTGCCATCACACTCTTTATCATGCGTTCGTTGGATGGTAGCAAGTTTGGCCGTGCGATGTTTTACATCAACAAAGACGAAGTGGCAGCCCAAAGCATGGGCATTAGCATTCGCTTTCATAAGCTGTATGCTTTTGCCTTGGGTGCAGGAATCGCAGGGGCGGCGGGCAGTATGTTTGCCGTGCAATATTCGGCAGTGAGCCCTGAAGCCTTTAGCGTGATTCAGTCTATTATGTTTTTTACCATTGTGCTTGTAGGTGGTTCGGCATCTTTGCCAGGGGTTTTGATTGGAACCTTTGTGATGTTTGTCTTGCCAGAAATCTTCCGTGAGTTTGAAGAGGCACGGTATTTGGTGTTTGGTATCGCGATGATTTTGACCATGATTTTGCGGCCTCGAGGCATTTGGCCTGTGAAGTTTGGCAATATTCCTGAATTTTTGAAAAAGGGGGTCAAGTGAGCGATTACCTTTTAGAAATCAAAGATGTTTCAAAGTTTTTTGCGGGTCTTGTGGCGATTGACAATCTTTCTATGAAAGTTAAAAAAGGGCAGATTTACGGCATCATCGGACCAAATGGTGCTGGAAAAACCACCTTGTTTAACTGCATTACAGGAATTTATACACCCGAAAAAGGGCAGATTTTATGGAAAGGCAAAGAGATTAAAGGCACCCCGCCCCACAAGATTGCCAGTCTTGGTATTTTGCGCACCTTCCAGACAATTCGCTTGTTTAAAGAGATGAGCGTGGCGGAAAACATCATGTCAGGGCGCCACATCAAGTCCAAACAACGTTGGTACAATGGCCTTATTCATACCCCTGCTTATTATAAAGACGAGCGCGCCAACTGGGAAAGGGTGGGGGAGCTGATGGAGTTTTTTAAACTCAGTGAGTACGCCACCTTGCCCGCAGGCGATTTATCTTACGGCGTGCAACGCAAGATTGAGATGGCCAGAGCCTTGGCTGCAGACCCAGAGCTACTCATTTTGGATGAGCCCGCCGCAGGGCTTAACGAAAATGAAACCTTTGAGCTTACCCAAACCATCCGTAAAATTCGCGAAAGTGGGGTGACGGTGATGATGATTGAGCATGACATGGAGATGGTTATGAGCCTCACCGAATACATCACAGTCATTAACTTCGGCGCAAAGATTAGCGAAGGAGAGCCCAAGTACGTGCAAGATGACCCGGTGGTGGTGGAAGCGTATATTGGTAGTATTGATGATGAGGAAGACGCATGAGTGAAAAACTATTAGACGTGACTAACCTCCATGTGAGCTACGGCGCCATCAAGGCCATCAAGGGGATTTCTTTACATGTAAACCGCGGGGAAGTGGTGACAATCCTCGGGGCAAATGGTGCGGGAAAAACGACCACATTACGCACCCTTAGTGGTTTACTAAAGCCTGTTGAGGGAAGTATTGTATTTGATGGAAATGACATCACCAAAACCCCTCCCCATGAAATTGTCTCCTTGGGCATGAGCCACTCTCCCGAGGGAAGGCGTGTCTTTGGTACCCTGAGCGTGGAAGAAAACCTCATGATGGGGGCGTTTAGTCTCAAAAAATACGATCAAGCAACACTGGATTGGATTTACGAAATCCTCCCTAGACTCAAAGAGCGCACCCAACAGTTGGCAGGAACCCTCAGTGGGGGTGAGCAGCAAATGCTTGCCATCGGGCGCGCCATCATGAGTAAGCCAAAGTTGTTGATTTTGGATGAGCCCAGCTTGGGGCTAGCGCCGGTGCTTGTAAAGGTTATTTTTAAGGCGATTCGCGAGATTGCCAAAAGCGGTGTGACAGTGTTGCTCGTAGAGCAAAACGCAAGGGCGGCACTCAAGCTTGCTGATCGGGGCTACGTGCTTGAACTTGGAAAGATTTCCCATGAAGACACGAGTGAAGCCTTGTTGGGTTCTCAAGCGATTCAAGAAGCGTATTTGGGTAAAAAGCACTAATATCTAAAACCAATAGGCTTTACATGTAAACCCGTTTTTGAAAAAGAACGGGTTTTTTTAGACCTAATTTTCATAAATCAAAAAAAGAAGTACTAAAAGTACTACCAAAAAGGAGAATCCATGAACGCAGCTACTTCCTTAACCCAGCGCGCTATTGCCCTAGCCGAACAATGGCAAAACCGCGCCAGTGAACTTGTCAACGCCCACGACAATAAGTTTCATGTGCAAATGAACACCATGTTAGCCCACCCCGCAGACAAAGTGTTGCTCATCGAGCTGATGGACCAGGCCTTTCGTAGCAAAAATACAAAGCGGGTCGCTAACCAAATAGAATTTTTGTTTGACAAGTACGGCATGGCGCAGTTTTTTACCACGAGTGAGCGGTTTTTGATGTTTATGTTTCGCACCATTGGCGTGCATCTGCCGGACATCTCCATCCCTTTGTTTGTCAAAACCATCCGCAGTGACACAAAAACCGTGGTGTTGCAAGGAGAAGATAGGCCGTTAAATGCGCATTTGGAAAAACGCAAAAAAGAAGGCACGCGGGTCAATGTCAACCTCATCGGCGAGGTGGTATTGGGCGAAGAAGAGGCCAAGGAGCGCATGGAAAAATACCTCCTCGCCCTTGAAAATCCCAATATTGATTATATGTCTATTAAGGTTTCGACTATTTTTTCCCAAATTAATCCTCTGGCTTTTGAGGAGAGTGTGGAGGAGTTAGCCAAGCGCTTGCAAGTGATTTATGCCCAAGCCATGAAGCACAGCATTACCACCCGCGAGGGAAAGCGGCAAAACAAGTTTATCAACCTTGATATGGAAGAGTACCGCGACCTTGCCATGACGTGCGAGGCATTCATGAAAGCGTTGGACAGTGAGGAATTTTTAGGGTTTTATGGCGGGATTGTCATGCAAGCGTATTTGCCCGATTCTCACTTGTGGCAACAAAAGCTGACCCAGTGGGCCAAAGCCCGCGTTGCTAAAGGTGGTAGCCCCATTAAGATTCGTCTGGTAAAGGGGGCAAACATGGAAATGGAAGAGACCGAATCTTCCTTGCGTCACTGGGCGGTGGCTCCGTATGCGCGCAAAGTCGATACGGACAGTAACTACAAGCGCATGGCCCGCTACGCGCTCACACCCGAACATGCCCCATGCGTCCACCTTGGGGCGGCTTCACACAACTTGTTTGAGCTTGCCTATGCGTACGAGCTGGCCAAAGAAAATGGCATGGAGCAGTACTTTACTTTTGAGATATTAGAAGGCATGAGCGAATCTGCCCGTCTAGCCATCCAAGAGATGAGCGGCGAAGTGATTTTGTACGGCCCCACGGCCAAAGCGGAGCAATTTACCAATGCTATCGCCTATTTGGTGCGACGCCTGGATGAAAACACGGGGGTAGAAAACTTTATCCGCTACAGCTTTGGCTTGAAAGTGGGAAGCCCTGCGTGGGAAGAGCAAAAGCAGAAGTTTTTAGACGCCATTGAGAACGAGTCCAACGCCCCTCTTGGGCCAAAACGCTTGCAAAATCGTTTAGAAGAGAACTGGGAGAACTACCAAGGAGGCTCTTTTTCCACCAAAGCCTACCATGGTGAACCCGACACCGATTTTATCTTGCCCGCCAACAAAGCATGGGCGAAGCAAATTCGCGACCAGTGGAAGAAAAACGCAGGCGATGTGCCTACGGTTCGCCCTGTAGTAGTGGATGGCAAAGAGCTGATTGGAGAGCGGAAAAAAGTAGAAGTCAAAGACAAATCCCAGCTTCCTCTTGACGTAGTATGCGGCGTTTATGTGCAAGCCACGGCAGAAGATTTGCACCTTGCAGTTGAGGTAGCGCACCAAGACCCCGATGGGTGGCGCGCTCTTACGCCAGACCAGCGTCATGAAACCCTTTCTCGCGTAGCCAACGTGGTGCGTGCGCGTCGTGGAGACCTCATTGGGGTAGCAGCAGCGGAACTAGGAAAGGTGTTCACTGAAACCGATGTGGAAGTAAGCGAAGCCATTGATTTTTTAGAATACTACACCCACGCAGTGCGTTCTTTTGAGCGTCCAACCCTTACGTGTAAAGGAAAAGGCGTAGGGGTGGTTGTGCCACCGTGGAATTTTCCCATTGCTATTCCTCTTGGGGGTATCGCTGCTTCGTTGGCCGCGGGCAACACAGTCATTATCAAACCCGCGTCCATTGCAGTACTAAGTGCTCATGCCTTGTGTCAGTGTTTTTGGGACGCAGGTATTAGTAAAAACGTCTTGCAAATGGTGCCGTGCGCGGGAAGCGTGGCGGGTGAGCATTTGATTAGCAACGAAAAAGTGGATTTTGTCATCTTAACAGGCGGCGAAGAGACGGCGTATGCCATGCTTGAGACGCGGCCAGATTTGTACCTAAGCGCTGAAACAGGCGGAAAAGACGCGACCATCGTAACCGCGCTGGCTGATCGTGATCAGGCTATCAAAAACGTGGTGCATTCGGCGTTTAGCAACAGCGGACAAAAATGCTCTGCCACTTCCTTGTTGGTTTTAGAAGAAGAGGTGTATCAGGATCCTCACTTTAGAAAAGGGTTGATTGACGCGGCCAAGAGTTTGAGCGTGGGGTCTGTGTGGGATTTTAAAAATCGCCTTAGCACTGTCGCAAATCCTGTTGGTGGAGCGTTGAAAAAAGCTATTGAGACCTTAGAAGAGGGCGAAGAGTGGGCGCTTGAGCCTTCGTTTGTGGAAGGTAACCCTTACTTTCTTTCGCCTTGCATTAAATGGGGCGTGCGACCGGGTGCTTTTACGCACATGAATGAACTCTTTGGCCCAGTACTAAGCGTGATGCGTGCCAAGGATTTAAAAGAAGCCATTGAGATTGTCAACATGACAGGATACGGCCTCACTTCCGGAATTGAGTCATTAGATGCCCGCGAAGTGGCCTATTGGCGTGAGCATATTGGAGCAGGAAACTTGTACATTAACCGTGGCACTACAGGAGCTATTGTGCAACGTCAGCCTTTTGGCGGCATGGGAAAATCTGCCGTAGGTGCGGGGCGAAAAGCGGGGATTCACAATTACGTCACGCAGTTTATGGAATTTGACGAGGTTGCTTTCCCTGTGGTGTCTAACCACCATGCGCACCCGTTGGTGGATGTGGTGAAACAATGGAAAAGCGACGCCCAAAAAGGCATTCATGGGCAATTTTTAGACCAGTTTGAAAAACTAGAAGCGGCGATTTGCAGTTATGTTGAGCAGCACGAAGTGGAGTTTTCCAAAGAGCACGATTATGCAAAAGTGCGTGGTGAGGATAACCTTTTCCGTTATCTCCCTCTTTCAAACGTAGCACTTCGGGTAACCAAAGAAGACACCTTATTTGAAATCCTAAGCCGTATTTTGGCGGCCAAAGTAAGCCGCGTGGCCTTACATGTAAGCGTAGAGGCTGAGCTTGAGCGCGACACGGTATCGTTCTTGTTTGAAAATAAGGAACGTTTACTAGAGACGGGAGATGGGATTGCTCGGGAAGATGATGGGCAGTTTATAAAAAGTGCCAAGGGAGCGCAACGCATTATATACGCTAGTGCTAAACGTGTTCCTGCTGCCATTTTTGCCCATGCGGCCAAAACAGCTACCTTCGTGGTGCGTCAAAAACCCCTCATGGACGGACGGTTGGAGCTTTTAAATTACCACCAAGAACAAAGCATCTCCCATAGCTACCACCGCTATGGAAACTTGGGTGCGCGGGGGTTATAATCCTCGCGCTTAGGCTTACATGTAAAGAAATGTAAGCCTATTTGAGTTTTTCTAGAAGGCTTTGACTTAGCTCTAGGGTTTCTTTGTTTTTTTGAACACCGCTGCTATTTTCTTCGATTTTAGATTTATTTTTTTCAATCTTTTCTTTGTTGGCCCTAATGGCTTCTCGGTTAAGCTCAATCAACTCTTGAAGCACGGCAACACGACGTTCGTATTTGGTGACAAGATAATAAATAAGATAGACCAAAACAGCGACAATAACCCATTCAAACATGCGAAAATCCTTTCAGAAACATTTTTAAAAGTATATCGAACTTCCAAGGCTTATTCCATAATAGAAAAGAAATAATTTTTTTGAATGCCTTTGCACTGAATTTCTTCGATTTTTAGCCCCTCAAAGGCAATGGCTTGAAACGCTTCTTCGGTTTGCGGTTGCAAAAGTGCAAGGGTGCGTGCCACCTTACCTCGCCACGCCTTTGCCCAATGGCTGACAACCTTGCCTTCTTTAAGAAAAATTAACCGCACATAAGGCTTATTGGGGAGGTAAAATTTCTCATAAAACCCTGCGCGAAGGTCAACCACGAAGTGGTCTTCCAAGAAAGCATCAAGCACGGGTGTGACATGGGGCTTGTATAAAGTTTCTGTAGCAAGACCCTCAAGGGTTTGGCCTTGTTTGAGTTTATAATAAGGTAAGGTATCACCACCTAGCAAAGGTCCAAAAAGATTGGAAAAGATAATTAAATGGTTTTCCAAAAAATGCAAAGCATCAGCAGGAAGAGAGGCAGGGTCTAGGTAAGTGTATCCAACGCCTGTGTAACGCAAAAGTGCTTTTTGGGTGTGGGCAGATAAAGGATTAGCATCTTTTAGTGCTTGTATTTCATCTGCTTTTTTCACGCCAAAAAGAGCCGAAAGAGAAGCGCTTGATGCATTTTCTAAAAGAGAAAGGTAACGAGAAAGGGCCAAATCCCTTGGCGTTGAAAGTTCGGGAAACGCAAGGGAAAACCTTTTGGCAATGGGCGAATCTGGGTTTTTAGCTTCGCTTGGTGAAAAAAGAATATACATGTAAAACCTCTTATAGAGTGCGTTAGAAAAAGGTATTGTAATCAATTCCTCCTAAAGAAGCCACAAAACTCTTGACTTGAAAAATCTTTTGAGATATAATTTCACCTCACAAAACGGGTGCCGGCGTAGCTCAGTTGGTAGAGCAACTGCCTTGTAAGCAGTAGGTCGGGGGTTCGAGTCCCTTTGCCGGCTCCATTTTTGTAACAGTGTTTGACCAGATTATGTTGTGGCAAGTCCACGGTGAGATACTCAAGTGGCCAACGAGGGCAGACTGTAAATCTGCTGGTTTTTACCTTCGAAGGTTCGAATCCTTCTCTCACCACCATTATTTTTTGCCACATGCGGGAATAGCTCAGTTGGCTAGAGCATCAGCCTTCCAAGCTGAGGGTCGCGGGTTCGAGTCCCGTTTCCCGCTCCACGGTATTTTACTGGGAGCTGTATATAGAATCTTCGTATATTCTACAGACTGCTAACAGGGCCGATTTGGAGCTCAAACGTACTGTGTTACATTTTGATAAATTCTGTTTAGTGCTCATATGGCTCAGAGGTAGAGCACTTCCTTGGTAAGGAAGAGGTCGTGGGTTCAAGTCCCACTATGAGCTCCACCTTTTATCAATTATGTATCACACAAAAGGTCTTTGGTTGCCAAAGACATGGTCAGCAACACATTAACATCTAAAAACCACACGGAGGAAAAGATGGCTAAAGCTAAATTCGAAAGAAACAAGCCCCACGTAAACATTGGTACTATTGGTCACGTTGACCATGGTAAAACAACACTCACAGCAGCAATTTCAGCAGTTCTTGCAACAAAAGGCCTATGTGAATTTAAAGATTATGACGGTATTGACAATGCTCCAGAAGAGCGCGAGCGTGGTATTACCATTGCTGCTTCACACATCGAGTACGAAACAGAAGGTCGCCACTACGCACACGTAGACTGCCCAGGCCACGCCGACTATGTTAAAAACATGATTACTGGTGCTGCGCAAATGGACGGCGCTATCTTGGTTGTTTCTGCAGCAGATGGCCCAATGCCACAAACCCGTGAGCACATTCTTCTTTCTCGCCAAGTAGGTGTTCCTTACATTGTTGTTTTCATGAACAAAGCGGACATGGTTGATGATGAAGAACTTCTTGAGCTTGTAGAGATGGAAATTCGTGAACTTCTTTCTATGTATGACTTCCCAGGTGATGATACACCTATCGTAGCAGGTTCTGCGCTTAAAGCTTTGGAAGAAGCAAAAGCTGGAGCACTTGGCGAGTGGTCAGAAAAAATTCTTGAATTAATGGCGCAAGTTGATGCTTTTATTCCTGAGCCCGCACGCGACACCGATAAAGACTTTTTGATGCCTGTAGAAGACGTATTTTCTATCGCAGGACGCGGTACGGTTGTAACAGGTCGTATTGAAAAAGGCACTATCAAAATCGGTGAGACAGTAGAAATCGTTGGTATTCGTGATACACAAACAACAACCGTAACAGGTGTTGAAATGTTCCGCAAAGAGATGGAGCGTGGCGAAGCTGGCGATAACTGCGGTATTTTGCTTCGTGGTACGAAAAAAGATGATGTTGAGCGCGGTATGGTTCTTTGTAAGCCAAAGTCTATTACACCTCATACAGAATTTGAAGGCGAAGTGTATATTCTTAGCAAAGACGAAGGTGGACGTCATACACCATTTTTCAACAATTACCGACCACAATTTTACGTACGTACAACGGACGTAACAGGTTCTATTACACTTCCCGAGGGAACAGAAATGGTAATGCCAGGCGATAACTTGAAAATCAATGTAAAATTGATTGCTCCAATCGCCCTTGACGAAGGTACGCGCTTTGCGATTCGTGAAGGTGGACGAACCGTTGGTTCAGGTGTTGTTTCTAAAATCATTAAGTAATTTTTAGGCACAGGACATCGTCCTGTGCTGCTCCTTAGAAGGAAATTTTATGCGTATTAAAATCGGACTTAAATGTGTAGAAACAGGTGATATTAACTACACAACAACCAAAAATAGTAAGACAATGACTGAGAAGTATGAAACAAAAAAATACTCTCCGCGACTTAAAAAACATACGACACATAAAGAAGTCAAACTTAAAAGTTAAATTCCTTTTTTGGAATTTAACCTTTTTAGGGCAATAGCTCCAATGGTAGAGCGCCGGATTCCAAATCCGATTGTTGGGGGTTCGAGTCCCTCTTGCCCTGCCACCAAAGGATAGTATTTATGGAAAAGCTGACAAGTTATATCAGACTCTCTCGTGCAGAGCTAAGCAAAGTAATTTTCCCAATTAAAGAGCAGATTCGTAACGCTTTTATCTCTGTTTTTGTTGTGGTGACTGTTATTTCGCTTTTTTTGGCGCTGATTGATGTCATTATGTCTTTTACGCTTTCAGCACTGGTTTAGGAAAAAGCATGGCACATAAATGGTATGCAATTCAGACCTATGCTGGCAGTGAAATGAGTGTCAAGCGTGCACTTGAAACAATGATACGCGATAATGAACTTGGTGAGCAACTTAAAGAAGTGATTGTGCCCACAGAAGACGTGATTGAAGTCAAAAATGGCAAGAAAAAAATCACTGAACGAAGTTTGTATCCAGGCTATGCTTTTGCTTATATTGATTTAGATACTGCGTTGTGGCACAAGATTCAGTCGTTGCCAAAAGTAGGAAGATTTATTGGTGAAGCAAAAAAACCCACGCCTTTAAGTGAAAAAGATATTACATCCATTTTGGAAAAAGCACAGAAAAAAGGTGCTCCGAAACCAAAAATATTTTTTGAAGAGGGTGAAAGTATTCGCATTACAGAAGGCCCTTTTGCAAACTTTACAGGTATTGTGGAAGAATACGACATGGAGCATGGAAAATTACGTCTTAATGTTTCTATTTTTGGACGTAGTACACCAGTAGAAATTATGTATTCACAAGTTGAAAAAATAGTTTAATTTTATAAAAGGAAGAACGGATGGCTAAGAAAGTAATTGGCGAAATTAAACTCCAGATTGCAGCTGGAAAAGCAAATCCATCGCCACCAGTAGGTCCTGCACTTGGACAAAAAGGTGTCAACATCATGGAATTTTGTAAAGCGTTTAACGAAAAAACAAAAGACCTTATGGGATTTAAAGTACCTGTTGTTATTACTGTATATGCAGATAAAAGCTTCACCTTTATCACTAAGCAACCCCCTGTTTCTGAACTAATTCTCAAAACAGCTGGAATTAAAAAAGGTGCAGACAACCCACTTAAAAACAAGGTTGGTAAGCTGACTCAGGCGCAGGTTATGGAAATTGTTGATCGAAAAATTGTTGATATGAACACTACCGATAAAGTTGCAGCGGCAAAAATTGTATCGGGTAGCGCACGAAGTATGGGTGTCGATATTATCGACTAACATTTTCCCTATACCGCCGGGGTAAGGCGGAAGCACATTAATTGCGGAGACTACAATGGCAAAAAAAGCAAAACGCGTTGAAGAACTACTAAAAAAAATTGACTTACAAAAGTTATACAGTGCAACCGAAGGTGTTGCGACTGTTAAGACACTTGCTTCAGCAAAATTTGATGAAACAGTAGAAATTGCACTAAAACTAAACGTAGACCCACGCCATGCAGACCAAATGGTGCGTGGCTCGGTAGTTCTACCTGCTGGAACAGGAAAAAGTGTTCGTGTTGCGGTTATCGCAAAAGACATTAAAGCTGATGAAGCTAGAGCCGCTGGTGCAGAGATTGTTGGCGCCGAAGATTTGATTGAAGATATTCAAGCGGGCAAAATGGATTTTGATGTTTTGATTGCAACACCAAACTTGATGGGTTTGGTGGGGAAAGTGGGTCGCACACTTGGACCGAAGGGATTGATGCCAAATCCAAAAACAGGAACTGTTACTATGGATGTGGCCAAGGCTGTTGAAAATGCCAAAGGCGGACAAGTCAATTTCCGTGTTGATAAACAAGGCAATATTCATGCAGGTATTGGTAAAGTCAGCTTTAATGAAGAGCAACTTATGGATAACTTTTTCACATTTGTCCGTGCTATTAATAAACACAAGCCTTCTGCTGCAAAAGGTAAATATATCAAGTCTGCGGCACTTTCTTTGACAATGAGTCCATCTCTTAAGCTTGATCCACAAGAATTAATTGATTTAAAATAATGCTAAAAATACGTTAATCTTTGATTGGAGACAGTAGAGGCGCAAGCTTAATTTAGGCATTCCCTAGCTCTACTTGAAATCACCAGTCGGAAAGGAGAGAAAGTTGACACGACAAGAAAAAAAAGAAGTTATCAGCGCGCTAACCGAAGCGTTTAAATCTTCCGACGCCGTTGCCGTATGTGAGTATAAAGGACTTAAAGTTTCTGAACTTGAAGTTTTACGTGCTAGTGCAAAAGAAGCAGACGTGAGTGTGCGTGTTGCAAAAAACACGTTGGCTTCAATTGCTTTTAAAGAAGCCGGAATTGATGGTTTTGAACTAAAAGATACCAATATCTTTATTTGGGGCAAAGACCAGTTGGCTGTTGCAAAAGTAGTTGCTAAGTTCGCCGAAAAAAGAGATTTATTTGTTATTAAATCTGCTTATATTGACGGCGAAGTTACAGATGCTGGCAAAGTTGTTGCATTGTCTAAAATGCCATCACGCGATGAGCTTATTGCAATGTTGCTTCAAGTATGGAAAGCGCCGATCGCGAATTTTACTATCGGCTTGGATGCTCTACGAGCAAAAAAAGAAGAATCTGCATAAGCAATTAACCACTAGGAGAAAGATACCATGGCTATTACAAAAGAAGACGTACTTGAGTACATCTCTAATCTTACCGTTCTTGAATTAAGTGCTCTTGTTAAAGAGTTTGAAGAAAAATTTGGCGTTTCTGCTGCCCCTGTTATGATGGCTGGTGGCGCAGGTGTTGCTGCTGAAGCTGTTGAAGAAAAAACAGAATTTGATGTAATTCTTAAAGATGCTGGCGACAAAAAAATCAACGTTATTAAAGTGGTACGTGCACTAACGGGTCTTGGCTTGAAAGAAGCTAAAGACGCAGTTGATGGCACTCCTTCAACTATTAAAGAAGGTGTGAGCAAAGACGTTGCAGAAGATGCAAAAAAACAGCTTGAAGAAGCTGGCGCAAGCGTAGAGCTTAAGTAACTTTATCTATTTTTCTGGGCAGCAGTGAAGCACTGTTGCCCATTCTTGATTCGCCTTTTCAGAAAATTCTTGCCACAGGCAGTTTAACCACATTCCTTTCAAACCATTACTACGGGGTAGACGCACATGCTAAACAGCTTACAATCGGGAAATCGTCTCCGAGTCGATTTTGCAAAGGTTCCTCAGCAAATTGATGTTCCTAACCTCCTTCAGCTTCAGCAAAAAAGCTATGAGCACTTTTTAAATGTTTCCAGAACAGAATCCGAGAGTGGCATAGAAAAAGTATTTAAATCTATTTTTCCAATTCATGATCCGCAAAACCGATTAACACTTGAGTATGTTGGTAGCGAAATTGGCAAACCAAAATATACAGTTCGAGAATGTATGGAGCGGGGGTTGACCTACTCGGTAAACCTAAAAATGAACATTCGATTAATTTTATGGGACAAAGATGAAAAAAGCGGCGAAAAAGCCGGTGTAAAAGATATCAAAGAGCAATCTATTTTTATTCGTGAAATTCCCATGATGACAGACCGCATCTCCTTTATCATTAATGGAGTCGAGCGCGTAGTTGTAAATCAGCTTCATCGAAGCCCAGGGGTTATTTTTAAAGAAGAAGAAAGTGCGACCGTTGCGAATAAGCTGATTTATACAGCACAAATTATTCCAGATCGTGGCTCATGGCTCTATTTTGAATACGACGCTAAAGATACTTTGTTTGTACGCATTAATAAGCGACGAAAAGTGCCCATTACGATTCTTTTTAGAGCGCTTGGATACAGCAAACAAGACATTTTAAAACTCTTTTATCCTGTACTAACAATTCAGATTAAAGAAAATAAGTTTTTAATGGAATTTGATCCTGATAATTTTGTTGGGCGTGTTGAATTTGATCTTAAAGATGATCAAGGCAACCTCATTTTGGGTGCGGGAAAACGCCTAACAAAGAAAAAAGCAGATAAATTAGCCGAAGACGGTGTGAAGTGGATTGAATACCCAACAGAAATTCTCATTAATCGCTTTTTGGCCTCTCCTATCATTGACCAAGAAAGCGGCGAGGTGTTATTTGAAACCTTGACGCAGCTTGATGAAAATAAAATGGCAAAAATCATTGAACAAGGATGCACGAGCGTTGAGATTGCCAATGACTTGGCTTCTGGCGTGGATGATGCCATCATTAACTCGTTTATTGCCGACACAGAAACTTTGAAATTATTGCGTCAAACAGAAGGCATTGAAGATGAAAATGACCTTGCCGCTATTCGTATTTACAAGGTTATGCGTCCTGGCGAGCCTGTTACCAAAGAAGCAGCAAAAACTTTTGTAAATGATCTCTTTTTTAATCCAGAGCGCTACGACTTGACAAAAGTAGGCCGGATGAAGATGAACCATAAGCTCTCCTTGGATGTGCCCGAGTTTGTAACGGTTATGACCAACGAAGACATCATTAGAACCGCTAAATACCTTATTAAAGTCAAAAATGGCCAAGGGCGCATTGATGATCGTGATCACCTTGGGAATCGCCGTATTCGCTCCATTGGTGAATTGCTTGCCAATGAGCTTCACACGGGCCTTGTGAAAATGCAAAAGGCTATTCGCGATAAATTCTCTTCACTCAGTGGTAGCATCGAAGAGCTTATGCCGCACGATTTGGTCAATTCTAAAATGATTACAAGTTCTATTTTGGAATTTTTCACTAGCGGTCAATTATCTCAATTTATGGACCAAACAAACCCCTTGAGCGAAGTGACCCATAAGCGTCGTCTTTCGGCTTTGGGTGAGGGCGGTTTAGTAAAAGAGCGTGCAGGTTTTGAAGTGCGCGACGTGCACCCGACCCACTATGGTCGTATTTGCCCTGTTGAGACGCCTGAGGGGCAAAATATTGGTTTGATTAACACCCTTGCAACGTACGCAAAAGTAAACGATTTGGGTTTTGTTGAAGCCCCTTACCGCAAGGTGGTAGACGGCGTCACAACTAATGAGATTGTTTATATTACGGCTACACAAGAAGAGGGTTTGGTGATTGCACCTGCCTCCACAAAAGTAGATGAAAACAATATGATTCTTGAGGATCTTATTGAAGCAAGAATAGATGGTGAAATCATCCTTGTTGAAAAAAGCCGTGTGAATTTAATTGACCTCAACTCCGCCATGATTACAGGTGTAGCAGCTTCGTTGATTCCATTTTTGGAGCATGATGATGCCAACCGTGCACTGATGGGGTCAAACATGCAACGTCAAGCGGTGCCTTTACTTCAATCTTTTGCTCCAATGGTGGGGACAGGCGTAGAGAAAACTGTATGCCGAGACGCATGGGAAGCTATTAAAGCTAAGCGTGGTGGCTTGATTGAAAAGGTGGACAATCGCAATATCTATATTTTAGGTGAAGATGAAAATGGCGCGTTTATTGACCATTATACGATGGAAAAAAACCTTCGCACCAACCAAAACACAACCTTTTCTCAAAAGCCTATCGTGCGAAAAGGTGAGATTGTCAAGACAGGCCAAGTGCTTGCCGATGGTCCAAACATGGACCAAGGAGAGCTTGCCATCGGTATTAATGCCATGGTGGCCTTCATGCCTTGGAACGGATATAACTTTGAAGACGCGATTGTTATCAGCGAGCGCATGATTCGCAAAGATGCGTTTACGAGCGTGCATACCTATGAAAAAGAGATTGAAGCTAGAGAACTAAAAGATGGCGTAGAGGAAATCACCAAAGACATTCCTAATGTTAAAGAGGAAGATTTGGCGCATTTGGATGATAGCGGGATTGTAAAAATTGGAACCCAAATCAAGCCAGGCATGATTTTGGTCGGCAAGGTATCTCCCAAGGGTGAAGTAAAACCAACACCTGAAGAGCGCCTCTTGCGTGCAATTTTTGGGGAAAAAGCAGGGCATGTTGTTAATAAATCACTGTATGCTACGCCTTCCATGGAAGGTGTGGTGGTAGATGTTAAGATCTTTACCAAAAAAGGCTACGAAAAAGATCCCCGTTCCGTGCGTGCCTATGAAGAGGAAAAAGAAATTCTTGATCGCGAGCACCACGACAAACTTTTGATGCTCGACCGCGAAGAGATGCTTCGTATTAATTCACTCCTTAGTAAAGCTACTTTACAAAGTGATCAGGAAGTCAATAAAAAACCCTATAAAAAAGGGGAGTGCATTGGCAAAGAAGATTTATTACATGTAAACCGATTTGCGCTCAATGTTTTGGTAAAAGCCTTTGCTCCAGAAGTGCAAAGCGATTACGACCACTTGAAGACGTACTTCCAAAATGAAAAGAAAAAGCTCAAAGAAGAACATGATGAGAAGTTAACCATCATCGAAAAAGATGACATTCTTCCAAGTGGAGTGGTGAAGCTAGTAAAAGTTTACATCGCTACAAAACGCAAACTAAAAGTGGGCGATAAAATGGCTGGCCGTCATGGAAATAAAGGTATTGTTTCCAATATTGTCCCTGAGGTGGATATGCCTTATTTGGCTGATGGAGAGTCGGTAGATATTGTTCTTAACCCATTGGGCGTTCCTTCAAGGATGAACATCGGACAGATTCTGGAGGTACACTTAGGACTCATCGGCCGACGTCTTGGTGATCAGATTGCTGAAATATTTGAACATAAGCGCAGTGCGTGGGTAAAAGAGTTGCGTGAAAAAATGATTGAAATTGCTTCAGTTGCAAAATGGATGGATGCACGTAATTTCATTGAGGGGCTCAGCGACGAGAAGTTGATTGAGTATGCAAAAGATTGGAGCAGGGGTGTAAAATTTGCTACTCCTATTTTTGAGGGTGTCAACACGGAAGAATTTGCAAAACTCTTCGAATTGGCCAAAATTAATCTGGATGGCAAGGTTGAATTGTACGATGGCATGACAGGCCACAAGATGCAAGAGCGTGTTAATGTGGGTTACATGTATATGCTTAAACTGCACCACTTGGTTGATGAAAAAGTGCATGCACGTAGCACGGGACCATACTCTTTGGTAACGCAACAGCCAGTAGGCGGTAAAGCCCTCTTTGGTGGACAGCGTTTTGGTGAGATGGAGGTGTGGGCGCTAGAAGCATACGGCGCAGCTCACACGTTGCGTGAAATGTTGACGGTCAAATCCGATGACGTTGAGGGCAGGGTAGCTTCCTATAAAGCATTGACACGCGGTGAAAATGTGCCACAAACTGGCATTCCAGAAACATTCTATGTACTAACCAATGAACTCAAGTCACTAGCACTAGATGTAGAGATTTATGACGAGGTGGAAGACGATGAAACGATTAGAGCCAATTGAAATTAGCGAAGAGAGCAGACCACGAGATTTTAGTGCTTTTAGACTGCGACTAGCTAGTCCGGAGCGCGTGCGTTCGTGGAGCTATGGTGAGGTTAAAAAACCTGAAACGATTAATTATCGCACCTTGAAGCCCGAGCGCGATGGTCTCTTCTGTGCCAAAATATTTGGCCCCATTCGTGACTATGAGTGCTTGTGTGGCAAATACAAAAAAATGCGCTACAAGGGTATTAAATGCGAAAAATGCGGAGTGGAAGTAACTAGCACTAAAGTGCGTCGCTCACGCATGGGGCATATTGAACTCGTGACACCCGTGGCACACATTTGGTATGTGAACTCTTTACCTAGTCGTATTGGAACCCTCTTGGGCGTCAAAATGAAAGATCTAGAGCGCGTATTGTATTATGAAGCGTACATTGTGGAGCAATCGGGCGATGCTTTTTACGACAATGAAAATACCAAAAAAGTAGAAAAGTATGATGTGCTTAACGAAGAGCAATACCAGTCACTTATCCAACGTTTTGATGGCACAGGCTTTCAAGCACGCATGGGTGGTGAAGTTGTGCGCGATTTGTTGGCAGATTTGGACTTGGTTGCCGTCCTTGAGCAGCTCAAAGAAGAGATTCAAAGCACAAATTCTGAGGCCAAGAAAAAGACTATTGTAAAGCGCCTTAAAGTGGTTGAGGCGTTTTTGAACAGTGGCAATCGTCCTGAGTGGATGATGATTACAATGCTACCTGTGCTTCCACCCGATTTGCGCCCTCTGGTTTCGCTTGATGGTGGCAAATTCGCTGTTTCAGATGTTAATGACTTGTACCGACGTGTTATCAACCGTAACTCACGCTTGAAGCGCTTGGTAGAGCTAGACGCGCCTGAGATTATTATCCGTAATGAAATGCGGATGTTGCAAGAATCCGTGGATGCACTTTTTGACAACGGACGTCGTGCCAATGCAGTCAAAGGGGCCAATAAGCGTCCTTTGAAATCTCTTTCGGAGATTATCAAAGGCAAGCAAGGCCGTTTCCGTCAAAACCTTTTGGGAAAACGTGTCGACTTTTCTGGCCGTTCTGTTATCGTTGTGGGCCCTAAGCTAAAAATGGACCAGTGTGGTTTGCCAAAGCAAATGGCGCTTGAGCTTTTTAAGCCCCATCTTTTAGCACGTCTTGAAGAAAAAGGCTATGCCACGACCGTGAAACAAGCCAAGAAAATGATTGAACTTAAAACCAATGAAGTGTGGGAATGTTTGGCAGAAGTGGTAAAAGATCACCCTGTGATGCTTAACCGTGCCCCTACCTTGCACAAACTTTCTATCCAAGCGTTTCACCCCGTCTTGATTGAAGGAAAGGCGATTCAATTGCATCCTTTGGTCTGTTCGGCGTTCAACGCGGACTTTGACGGTGACCAAATGGCTGTGCATGTGCCCCTTTCCCAGGAGGCAATTGCAGAGTGCAAGATTTTGATGCTTAGTTCCATGAATATTTTGCTTCCCGCTTCTGGAAAGGCCATTACGGTTCCATCGCAAGATATGGTTTTGGGGCTTTATTACCTCTCTCTTGAAAAAGTGGACGCAAAGGGTTCTAATAAGATTTTTGCCAATGCAGACGAAGTGGCGATTGCTATTGAAATGGATGCCCTTGAATTGCATGCTAAAATCAAGACCCAAATTGATGACAAGACGGTATTTACAACAGCGGGTCGCTTGATTTTAAAATCTATGTTGCCTGAGTTTGTTCCTGAAAATCTTTGGAATAAAGTTTTGAAAAAGAAAAACATTGGCGCCCTTATTGACCACGTGTATAAAATCGGTGGTTTTGGGATCACGGCAGAGTTTTTGGATAACCTTAAAAACCTTGGCTTTAAGTATGCAACGGAAGCGGGTATCTCCATCTCTATTGATGATATTCGTGTACCAAAGTCTAAGAAAAAATACATCGATGATGCCAAGAAAAAAGTGCGTGAGATTCAACAGCAATACGGCGCGGGTCTTTTAACAGACAGTGAGCGCTACAATAAGATTATTGATATCTGGACAGACACCAACAATTCGGTTGCGGCAGAGATGATGAAGCTAGTACAAACCGATAAAGATGGCTTTAACTCCATCTTTATGATGGCCGATTCTGGGGCACGTGGTAGCGCGGCACAGATTCGCCAGCTCGCGGGAATGCGTGGTTTGATGGCAAAGCCTGATGGCTCCATCATCGAAACGCCGATTATTTCAAACTTCCGCGAAGGGTTGAACGTTTTAGAATACTTTATTTCAACCCACGGTGCCCGTAAAGGCTTGGCAGATACCGCCCTTAAAACCGCCAATGCGGGATATTTGACCCGAAAGCTCATCGACGTTTCTCAAAACGTGAAAGTAACCATGGAAGATTGTGGTACCCACGAGGGCGTTGAGATTACAGAAATCGTTGAGGGTGGCGAGATGATTGAGCCACTTGAAGAACGTTTATGGGGACGTGTTTTAGCGGAAGATGTAATTGATTCTATTACCAATGAAATGCTCTTTACCGAAGGCACGATTATTGACGAAGAAAAAGCCAAAGCCTTGGTTGAATCGGGTGTGAAATCCGTGAGCATCCGCACACCTATTACATGTAAAGCACCTAAAGGTGTATGTGCAAAGTGTTACGGGATTAACTTGGGTGAGGGTAAAATGGTTAAACCTGGTGAAGCGGTGGGGATTATCTCTGCTCAATCTATCGGTGAGCCAGGCACGCAGCTAACGCTTCGAACCTTCCATATCGGGGGTACGGCTTCTACAGAGCAACAAGACCGCCAAGTCATTGCTCAAAAAGAGGGTTTTATCCGTTATTATAACCTTAAGACCTATACGACAAAAGAGGGTAAAGTCATTGTAGCAAACCGAAGAAATGCGGCTGTGCTACTAGTGGAGCCAAAAATCAAAGCACCGTTTTCTGGGGTGCTTACTATCGAAACGGCACACGAAGAAATTGTATTGACCATAAGAAGTGGTGAAGAAACTATTAAATATGTTTTAAGACGTAATGATGTAGCTCGCCCTAACGAGCTAGCAGGCGTAGGCGGTAAGGTAGAGGGTAAATTCTATATTCCTTATGAAAATGGAAACAATGTTGTTGCAAAAGAGAGCATTGTAGAAGTTATTAAAGAAGGGTGGAATGTTCCTAATCGTATCCCGTTTGCCAGTGAGCTTCGCGTTCAAGATGGCGAACCTGTGGTTCAAAAGATTTTTGCGGGCGCTTCTGGGGAGGTAAAATACTACATTCTTAATGGCGATTATCTTGAGCGAAACTATTCTATTAAAAAAGGCCACACAGTAACTGAAAAAGGACTTTTTGCGGTAATTGCCGATAAAGAAGACCGTGAGGCAATTCGTCACTATGTTCCTCGCAATACTGTGATTGAAGTAGGCGATAAAACGGAGGTTGGCCCAAAAACCTTGCTTGCTGCTCCAACGGGAAGTGAGCATGTTATTGTGGCAGAATGGGACCCCTATTCCAATCCTATTATTGCAGAAGAGGGCGGACGTGTAAGCTTTGAAGATATTGAGCCTGGTTATAGCGCTACAGAGCAATACGACGAAATGACAGGACAAAGCCGTCTTGTTATTAATGAGTACTTGCCTTCTGGCACAAAGCCTACGCTTATTATTGCTACGGATTCGGGCAAGATTATCAAGTACCAACTTGAGCCAAAAACAGGTATTTATGTACGCGATGGCGGTCGTGTGGAGTTGGCTGATATTTTAGGTCGTACTCCCAAAGCAGTAGCAAAATCAAAAGATATTACGGGCGGTTTGCCTCGAGTTAGTGAACTCTTTGAAGCCAGACGCCCTAAAAATGCTGCAGTGATTGCAGAAATTGATGGAACGATTCGCTTTGGTAAACCTTTGCGCGCTAAAGAACGTATTGTTATCGAAGCAAATGACGGCACAGTGAGTGAATATTTGGTAGACAAAACCCGTCAAATTCATGTGCGTGCTGGTGAGTTTGTGCATGCGGGCGAGCGCTTGACTGATGGCATTGTTTCAAGTCATGATATTTTGCGCATTTTGGGCGAAAAAGAGTTGCATTATTACTTGATTAGTGAAATTCAACAAGTTTATCGCCGTCAAGGGGTTGCGATTTCTGATAAACATATTGAAGTGATTGTCTCTCAGATGTTGCGCCAAATCAAGATTGTTGAAAGTGGCGATACAAACTTTATTGTGGGCGACCATATTTCACGTCGAAAATTCATTGAGGAAAACCATCGCATTATGGCAATGGGCGGTGAGCCTGCTATTGCTGAACCTGTTCTTTTGGGTGTTACGCGTGCGGCAATTGCGAGTGATAGTATTATTTCAGCCGCATCATTCCAAGAGACAACCAAAGTTTTAACGGAAGCGAGTATCGCAGCCAAGTTTGACCATTTGGAAGATTTGAAAGAAAATGTTATTTTGGGTCGTATGATTCCAGTAGGTACGGGACTATACCAAGACAAGTCTATCCGACTCACTCACCACAAATAATTCCTTCATCCCCGGCGAGATGCTTCTTGCTGGGGCCCCATTTCTCTTATTTCCCCTTAAATTAACCTTTTTTTAAGTCATTTTTAAATAAAATAGCGCGTATTTTTATCGATACAAACTCTATAACGAGAAGGAATAAATGTGCCTACCATTAACCAATTGGTAAGAAATGAGCGCAAAAAGGTGATTAAAAAATCAAAATCTCCTGCGCTTGTTGAGTGTCCTCAGCGACGCGGTGTTTGCACTAGGGTCTATACAACAACCCCTAAAAAACCAAACTCTGCCTTGCGTAAAGTTGCCAAAGTCAGATTGACCAGCGGTTTTGAAGTGATTAGCTATATCGGTGGTGAAGGCCACAACCTTCAAGAGCACTCCATTGTTCTTGTGCGTGGCGGAAGGGTAAAAGACTTACCTGGTGTGAAGTATCACATCGTGCGTGGTGCCCTTGATACAGCGGGTGTCGCGAATCGAAAAGTGGCAAGAAGTAAGTACGGTACCAAGCGACCTAAAAAATAAACAATACACACAGGTGTCACCCTCAGAATGTAGGTGATATTTGAGTAAAATTGTCATTCAATTTGAAGGAAAAATTTTATGAGAAGAAGAAAAGCGCAAATCCGAGAGGTATTGCCTGACCCAATTTACGGCAACAAAATCATCACAAAATTCATTAATGCATTAATGTTGGATGGTAAGAAAAGCACGGCGACAAAAATTATGTATGGCGCAATCAGCCTGATTGAAACAAAAGGCGAGGAAAAAGGGATTGATGTTTTTAATGCTGCTATCGACAATGTAAAACCTGTCATGGAAGTAAAAAGTCGACGTGTGGGTGGAGCAACCTATCAAGTGCCTGTTGAAGTACGCCCTGTGCGACAGCAAGCGTTGGCAATTCGTTGGATGATTACGTTTGCTCGCAAGCGCAGTGAACGCACCATGGTAGAGCGACTTGCAAACGAATTAATGGACGCAGCACACATGCGTGGTGCTACTTTCAAGAAAAAAGAAGATACGTATAAAATGGCAGAAGCAAACAAAGCGTTTGCACACTACCGCTGGTAATATATTAGCTTTTGGCGGCCTCTAAATGGGCCGCTCTCTTCCAATGATAAGACGACAAAAGGAAACCCAAAATGTCACGAAACACTCCTATTGAACGCGTACGAAATATCGGTATTGCTGCCCACATCGATGCGGGAAAAACAACAACTACGGAACGCATCCTTTTTTATACAGGTATTTCTCATAAGATTGGTGAAGTACATGATGGTGCTGCAACCATGGACTGGATGGAACAAGAAAAAGAGCGCGGCATTACCATTACTTCAGCTGCGACAACATGTGCATGGAAAGAGCATCAAATTAACATCATCGACACACCTGGCCACGTTGACTTTACTATTGAAGTTGAGCGTTCCATGCGTGTACTCGATGGCGCCGTTGCTGTTTTTTGTGCCGTTGGTGGTGTGCAGCCCCAATCCGAAACCGTTTGGCGTCAGGCAAACAAATACCGTGTTCCCCGCATGGTTTATGTTAATAAAATGGACCGCGTTGGTGCGGATTTTTACAATGTTGAAAAACAAATTAAAGAACGCCTTAAAGCCAACCCTGTGCCCATTCAAATCCCTATTGGTGCAGAAGAAAACTTCAAGGGAATGGTTGATCTTGTAACTATGAAAGCTTACGTCTGGGAAGATGAAGCCGCCATGGGTTCAAGTTATGATGTGGTTGATATTCCTGCAGAACTCCAAGAGAAAGCCGAAGAGTACCGTGAAAAAATGGTAGAAGCGGTTTCTGAGACCAGTGATGAGCTTATGGAAAAATACCTTGGGGGCGAAGCACTTACCGAGCAAGAAATTGTAGCAGGTATTAAAGCAGGATGTCTTGCCATGACGATGATTCCTATGATTTGTGGCACCTCCTTTAAAAACAAAGGTGTACAACCAATGCTTGACGCAGTTGTTGCTTACATGCCATCTCCTATAGAAGTAGCTGATATCCGTGGAGAATACGAAGATGGCACAGAAACCATTGTCAAATCCACTGATGATGGCGAGTTTGCTGCGCTTGCGTTTAAAATTATGACAGACCCATTTGTGGGACAGTTGGCTTTTATCCGTGTGTACCGAGGAAAACTAGAGAGCGGCACGTACGCATACAATAGCATTAAGGGTAAAAAAGAGCGCGTTGGTCGTTTGCTTAAAATGCATGCCAATAAACGTGAAGAGATTAAAATGCTCTACGCAGGTGAAATTGGCGCGGTTGTTGGTCTTAAAGATACCTTGACAGGTGAAACACTCACGGGCGAAAAAGACAGGGTGATTTTAGAGCGTATGGATTTCCCAGATCCTGTTATTTCTGTAGCAGTTGAACCAAAAACAAAAGCTGATCAAGAAAAAATGGGTATTGCTCTTCAAAAACTTGCCCAAGAAGACCCTTCCTTTCGTGTGAAAACAGATGAAGAGAGCGGCCAGACGATTATTTCAGGGATGGGTGAATTGCACCTTGAGATTATTGTTGACCGTATGCTTCGCGAGTTCAAGGTAGATGCAGAAGTGGGCCAACCTCAAGTTGCCTACCGTGAAACTATTCGCCAGAGTGTTGAGCAAGAGTATAAATACGCTAAGCAATCAGGTGGCCGTGGTCAGTTTGGCCATGTTTATTTGCGTCTTGAGCCAAAAGATGCGGGCACAGGTTATGAGTTTGTGAACGACATTAAAGGTGGTGTTATTCCACGCGAATATATTCCTGCAGTTGACAAAGGCTGCCAAGAAGCAATGCAAGGTGGTGTTTTAGCGGGCTATCCTATGGAGGACGTAAAAGTAACCTTGTATGATGGTTCTTACCATGATGTTGACTCCTCTGAGATGGCCTTTAAATTGGCGGCTTCCATGGGCTTTAAAGAAGGTGCACGCAAAGCAGGTGCAGTTATCCTTGAGCCAATGATGAAAGTAGAAGTGGAAACACCAGAAGACTTTATGGGTGATGTTATCGGCGACCTTAATCGACGCCGTGGACAGATTAATTCTATGGATGACCGCAGTGGCAACAAAATTGTCAATGCGTTCTGCCCGCTTTCTGAAATGTTTGGTTACTCGACAGACCTTCGTAGCCAAACCCAAGGACGCGCAAGCTACTCTATGGAATTTGACCATTACGCAGAAGTTCCTAAGAACGTTGCAGAAGAAATTATCAAAAAACGAAAAGGTTAACCTCCTTTTTTACTGCGCACACCCCTTTACCTTGGGGTGTGCGTTTTTTTATGCCCCTTGTCCTCATAGCTCAGCTGGATAGAGCGCAGGATTCCTAATCCTGAGGCCGCAGGTTCAAATCCTGCTGGGGACACCATTTCCTCCTTACTTTGTTTTAAACCGAAACTGTCCCCCCATCTTTTTCCCTTCAAATTGTTTTTCCAATACTACTTCGCCATGCCAACGCATGTTGCCTGCAATGCAAGTGGGTAGAATGCCCTTGGCGATGTAGAGCCCTTCTCTTTCTTGTGAAAAAGTAAAGCGGTGCACGCCCATATCCATGTTGGTTGCATAAATCTTAAGGGGAAGTGTTGCATTTTTGATGCCGGTGGTGTGCAAAGAGAAAGTTAGTGGCGTCATAAGAGGGATCCCTTGTGGCTCGATACCAAGTGTCATGGTGGCGCCATCTGGCAGAAAAATTTCACAAGGAGAGATGCGAAGGTCGCACTCTTGGGGCTGGTAGGCAAAATGCACTTCTTTTTCAAAGCAGCGCTCTAGGGTTGTGCTGTCTACAAAAATCAATCCCAAAACCACCCCAATGCCAAGCAATTGACCTATTAAAAGGAGGTAAAAACGTCCTGTTTTTTTCACCGCATTCCTTTACATGTAAAGTGTAAAAGTGTATCTTTTGAGGAATAAAAGTCGGTTGAATTACACTTTTCCTAAGGAGAGTGTTTTATATTAAGGATAACAGGCGCCTTGAAGTGCCAAGCTTGTACACTACATGTAAAAAATTCCGAAGGCATGTGCCACATGGTTCAAATCTCCATCAATGGAAAATGGGTCGAAGCAAAAGAAAATACACTCTTGATTGACGTCCTTTTTGGACAAGGGGTTTCTATCCCGCATTTTTGTTACCATCCAGCCCTTGGGAAAGACGGAAACTGTCGCATGTGCATGGTGGAAATTGAAGGCAAAAAACGCCCGCAGATTGCCTGTGATACGTCCGTGAAAGAGGGTTTGATTGTCCGTACAAATACTCCCGCTGTTACGCAAGTCAGACGCTCTATCTTAGAACTTGAACTCATTAATCACCCCGTCGATTGCCCCATTTGTGACCAAGCCGGAGAATGCAAACTCCAAGATTACTACATGGAAACAGGCTTATACGAAAGTCGCCTTGAAACCTCAAAGGTTCAAGGAAAAAAACACGTAGACCTTGGGGCTAATGTGATGCTAGACCAAGAACGCTGTGTGCTGTGTGCCCGCTGTGTACGCTTTACTGCGAACATCACTAAAACCCATGAACTTGGCGTGTTTAGACGAGGAGATGGGGCGGTGGTTGACACATATCCAGGTAAAACACTCACCAACGCTTATGCCATGAATGTGGTGGACTTGTGTCCTGTGGGCGCGCTTACGAGCAAGGCATTTCGCTTTCAAAAGCGGGTGTGGTTTTTGCGTAGCTTTGAGGCCATTTGCCCAGGATGCGCTAGGGGATGTAGCGTCTTTGTAGACCACCACCGCGCAAAATACGAAGACGACTTAATGTACCGCATTCGTCCACGGGTTAATGAAGCCATTAATGGGCATTTTATGTGTGATGCGGGGCGCATGCTCTATGAAAAAGAAAACCAACAACGGCCCGTGGAAGCGTACAGTAAGGGCACACACATTTCCTTTGAAGAAGCGCTTGAGCAAGCCAGAAAAGAGATTATGCATCCGCTTAGTGTGGTGGTGATTTCAGCTTCGGCAAGTTTGGAAGAGTTGTGGGCGGCGCGTTTTTTTGAGAGTGCTTTGGGCCTTAAGGTGTATGTGAGTTACCAACTTGACTCTGCTTTTGAGGATGATTTATTGCGTGTTCGTGATCGCGAGATGAATATTCAGGGTGTGAAAATGCTTGGATTTACATGCATCACTGACCCCGAAGTTGCCCTGAAAGAAGCGCGTTTTGCGGTATTGATTGGGCAAAAAGATGTGCATCGCTGGATGGAAGCCTGTACGGAACATCGTGTTCCTTTTGGCCTCATCCATGCCCACGAAACATCCCAAAAAGCACAGTGGAGTTTGCCTATTGCTTCTCATTTTGAGCGAAGCGGGCGGTTTATGGCACAAGGTGGAGTCTTGCAAACAAGCCACACGGGGTTAGACAAAAGCACCCCACGTCTCTCATTGGTCGCGGTATTGGGGCGCATTTTTGATTATTCGCCTGCGTTTATGGAAGAAGCGATGGAAAAACTAGAAGTGTGGTTGCACCATGGGTGAGCCAAACGTATGGGTTGTGGTGGTAAACATTCTGTTGGCGACCTTGCTTTCCTTGGGTGGTGCGCCCATACTGGTGTGGATGGAGCGTCGCGTCGCGGGCCTCATCCAAGACCGCTTTGGCCCTAACCGTTGCCACATCGGAGGGATTCGCCTTTTTGGACTCGTGCAGTCTGTTGCAGATATGCTTAAACTTGCCTTTAAAGAAGACTTTCATCCTAGCCACATCAAACAAAATCTCATCTACACCCTAGCGCCCGCTTTTGTCTTTGTGTGCGCCTTTTTAACCTTTATGGTGATGCCTTTGGCCGATGTTTTGGTGCTAGATGGCAACCGTTACCTCATGCAAGCTTTGCCCATTGAATTTGGACTTTTATGGTTTTTGGCGTTTGCAGGATTGTCGGTGTATGGGATTTTACTAGGGGGGTGGGCGAGTGACAATAAATATAGCCTTTTAGGTTCCCTTCGCGCAAGCGCACAAGTGGTGAGCTACGAAGCGGCGATGGGCTTGTCCTTGGTGTCCATGCTCATCGTGTACGGATCGGTGCATTTGAGTGAGATTGCTGCGTTTCAGGGAAAACTGCTCTTTGGGGTGATTCCTGCGTGGGGCGTAGTGCTTCAGCCCTTGGCGGCACTTATTTTCATTATCACCGCCTTTGCAGAAACTAACCGTGCGCCCTTTGACATGGCGGAGGGGGAGAGTGAGATTGTAGGTGGGTTTCACACGGAATATGCTGCCATGCGTTTTGGATTGTTTTTTGTGGGCGAATACATTGCTATGTGCGCTTCAAGTGCCATTATCGTCACCCTCTTTTTTGGCGGCTATCAGATTCCGTGGGCTTCAACTGCTTTTTTAAAAGGGCATATTAGTGAAGTTCTTGGGGTTATTATGGTGGTGTTGCCTGTACTATGCGGCTTGTTTATTGGCTGGATGCGACGCCAAAACCGTTGGATTGACCCCCTTGATCCCCGTGCCAAAGAAACTTTTTATTTAACCCGCGTCTTCATCGGTATGACCGTGGTTTTAGAGCTTGGATTAGCATGGATGGTGTTGGGTGGCTTGGGGGAAAATGGCACAAGTATCAGCGTTGCCGCCCTTCAAGTGCTCACCTTTGCCATGAAGGTCTACGCCATGAATTTTGTCTACATTTGGGTGCGATGGACGTTACCACGGTTTCGGTATGACCATTTACAAATGCTCAGCTGGAAAGTGTTGTTGCCTTTAGCTTTGGCCAATGTGGTCATCACGGCCTTGGTGGTTGTGGGAATGGGGTGGTAAATGAAACCGACTAAACAGATTAAGCGCCATGGAGATACTTGGAAAGAAAAACTTTTTTTGCCCGCACTGTTTAAAGGGCTTGGGATCACCTTTGGCCATTTTTGGGACAATATTACCCGTTCAAAACGCATTAAAACGTTGAGCTACCCTGAACAGCAACCCGAAGATATTACTTTGCGCTACCGTGGGGTGCATCGATTAACCCAGCGCGAAGACGGAAGTGCACGGTGCGTGGCGTGTTTTATGTGTGCCACAGCTTGTCCAGCGGAGTGTATTTTTATCGTAGCCAAAGAGCGCGAAGATGGGGTGGACGAAAAAGAGCCCGAGCGCTTTGATATTGACTTGCTTGAGTGCGTGTTTTGTGGAGCCTGTGTGGAAGCGTGTCCGTGCGATGCTATCCGTATGGACAGCGGGATTTTTAGCGTCGTGGCTGAAAACAGGGAAGCGTTTATACGTACCAAAGAAACGTTGCTCGCAACGCCAAAGGGAGTGTGATGGAGTTTGTGTTTGGGGCGCTTTCAGTCATCGCCATTGCAGGGGCCGTGGGGGTGATTACCCTTAAACAACCCGTGCATTCAGGGGTGAGTTTTATTGCAACAGTGGTTGCCTTGGCGGGGTTGTTTGCTTTGTTGAGCGCAACGTTTTTATTCATGGTGCAAATCATCTTATACGCAGGGGCAGTGATTACCTTAATTTTGTTTGTCATCATGGTGCTCAACGTCCAAGCGTCCCATTTGCCCGATGAGAAAGGCCAAGGTAAAGCCCTTGTGCTAGGTGCAGTGTGTTTAGCACCACTGGTCGCTCTTGGTATGCGTGGCTTTAACACCTTGGGTAGTGAAAAGCTCGTCGTTCTTGGGGAGGGCTTTGGGGGCATTCACGGGCTTGGAATGGCACTGTTTAAGGACTGGGTTTTACCTTTTGAGCTCATCTCTCTGCTCTTACTCGCAGCACTTGTGGGCGCGGTGGTATTGCTAAAAAAGGAACGCGTATGATGAGCGTTCAAGGGGTGGCCTTGGTGGCCTTGGTGTTGTTTTGCATCGGGTTTTTGGGCGTGGTGTCGCGTAAAAATATCTTTGTGGTCTATCTAAGTATTGAACTGATGCTAAATGGAGTCAATCTTCTTCTAGTAGGGCTTTCGCGCTACCATGAAGGGAGTGATGGACAAGTGATAGCCTTGCTTATCATCGCTATCGCCGCAGCGGAAGCGGCGGTATTTTTGGCTCTTATTGTGACCCTTGTGAAACACCGACGCACTCTGAACATTGATAGATTTAATACCTTGCGTCCTAAGGGGACACGATGATGTGGATTGTGCTCGTGCCTTTGCTTGGGGCGATTGTGCTAGGAGGCTTGTATCTTTTTTCCTTACATGTAAGGCCTGTTTCACGGAAGATTTTTTTTGCTATTGGTGTAGCAACACCGTGGATGAGTTTTGTGATGAGTCTTTGGGTTTTAAAAACTTTTTTAGAACAACAAGCCCCTGTGGTGTACGAAGCTTATACATGGTTACATGTAGGGGATTTTCACATCCGCATGGGCTTTATGGGCGATACGTTGAGCCTGTTTATGGCGCTGTTTATCACCTTTATTGGCGGGTTAATCCACGTGTATGCGGGCGGGTATATGGCCAAGGATGCGGGTTTTGGAAAGTTTTTTGCTTTTTTCAATCTCTTCCTTGCTTCGATGCTCGTACTCGTACTTGCCAGTTCGCCTGTGGTGATGTTTATCGGTTGGGAAGGCGTGGGAATCTGTTCCTACGCGCTCATTGGGTACTACCATCAAAAACGCGCCAATGTGGAAGCGGGCAATAAGGCATTTTTAGCAAACCGCGTGGGAGACTTTGGGTTTATCGTGGGGTTGTGTACGCTGTTTGTGATGATAGGAAGTGCGGGGTTTGATTATGCGTCGTTAGAGGAAAATATCCACCTTGTGGAAAGCGGCACCTTGCATTTTATCGGCGCGATGCTCTTTATCGGCGCGATGGGAAAATCTGCGCAACTCCCTTTACATGTATGGCTTCCTGATGCGATGGCAGGGCCAACACCTGTTTCCGCGCTTATTCACGCTGCGACCATGGTCACGGCGGGTGTGTACATGGTCGCCCGACTTGGATTTTTGTATGACTTGATTCCTTCTGTGGGGTTGTGGATTGCTTACATTGGTGCAGGCTCCTCGCTCTTTGCGGCCCTTGTGGCAACGCGCCAAAGTGACATCAAAAAAATTCTGGCCTATTCGACCATGTCACAGCTTGGGTATATGTTTGTGGCGGTGGGTATTGGAAGTTATGGGGCGGGATTGTTTCACGTGTTTACCCACGCTTTTTTTAAAGCCTTACTTTTCTTGGGTGCGGGGGCGGTGATCGTAGCCCTTGGGCATCAACAAAATATCTTTAAAATGGGTGGCCTTCGCACGCGTTTACCGTTGGTGTATGGGCTGATGCTTGTGGGAACCTTGGCGTTGTGTGGCATTTTCCCGCTGGCAGGATTTTTTAGCAAAGACGCGATTTTAATAGCCGCTTTTGACCAAGGCCATTACGGCTTGTGGGCGTTGGGCGTAGCGGTGGCAGGCGTAACAGCATTTTACATGTTTCGCCTCTTTTTTCTTGTATTTGAAGGCTCTCCCGCGACAGAGGAACCTTTACATGTAGTGCCTGTGAGCATGCGTTGGCCCATGGTTGTTTTGGCGTTTGGTGCGGTGGGTGCTGGGTGGATTGGTGTGCCTGAAGCTTTGGGCGGAGAGAATTGGATAGGGCGTTGGTTTGGGGGTGAAGTCCACCTTTCGCACGCGGTGGAATACGCTTTAATGGCGGGTAATGCGGTTGCTGTTTTGGGAGGCATTGGGTTGGCATATTGGAAATTTAAGCAAGGATTTTCCAACGCCCCTTCCGTGCGAGGAAACGCTTTTTACCTAGACACGCTGGTCACTTGGGGCATTGTGCGTCCGTTGCAATGGGTGAGCGCGTGGATTGCAAAAGTAGCAGATAATCGCGGGATTGATGGGACTATCATGCGCGTATGTTGGGGTGCGGTACGCCTTGGACAGCGTGCCCAAATACTCCAAAATGGAAACGTGCGCGCCTATGCTTTTGCAATATTAGCGGGTGTTGGGGCAGTGTCCCTTTACATGTTGGGGGTGTTGTAATGCTCAGTGTGCTCATTTTTCTCCCCATTGCCGTAGCCTTTTGTTTGTTGGTTTTGCCCGTAAATGCGACGCAAACACGTAACGGCGCGTTGGTGACGGGTGTGGTGATTTTTCTCTTGTCTTTGAGCCTTTACGGTCAGTTTGAACCCGTGGGCGGGATGCAGTTTGAGGAGTTTTTGCCGTGGATTACAACCTATGGGATTGGCTATTCTGTGGGCCTTGATGGGGTTTCACTCATCATTTTAATGCTCATCGCCACCCTCATGCCTTGTGCGTACATGTTGCTGTGGAAAGGGCGCACGAAGGGCTATTGGGTGAGTATGTTGCTCATCCAAGGGGGCATGCTTGGAGCGTTGATGGCGCAAGATTTGATTTTGTTTTACCTCTTTTGGGAAACCATGCTGTTGCCTGTGTTTATGATTGTAGGGATGTTTGGCACGGGAGATAAGGTTTTTTCAACCCTCAAAGTTACCTTATACACGATGCTTGGTTCCTTGCTCATGTTTATTGCCATCTTGTACCTCGGCGCCTCCCATGCGAGGGAATTTGGGCACTGGAGCTTTGAACTTTCCCATTTGACTCACCTGACCCACCTGAGTTGGAATGAGCGGGCGTGGCTTTTTGGTGCCTTTATGCTAGCCTTTGCCATTAAAATCCCTCTTTTTCCTTTTCATACGTGGCTACTTAAAACCTACTCAAACGCACCCACGGGCGGCGTCTTTCTTCTTTCTGCCATCATGGCAAAACTGGGCGTGTACGGGGTGATTCGATTTGTACTTCCTCTTTTTCCCGAACACAGCGTCTATTTTGCTCCGTGGGTCATGGGCGTGGGGCTGTTTGGCTTGGTCTATTTTGGCATAGCCGCGCTCATGCAAGATGATGTGAAAAAACTCTTGGCCTACTCGTCCGCGTCCCACCTTGGGTTTATTGTGGTGGGCGTGTTTAGTTTAAATGTGTACGGCATGATGGGTGCGTTGTTGCTTATCGTCGCCCATGCCATGGCCACGGGCGGTCTTTTTTTACTGGTGGGGCATTTGGAGTTTCACACCAAAACAAAATCCATTCGTGCGTTGGGTGGGATTGCTACAAGGGCACCGGTGTTTACGGTCTATTTTGCGCTGTTTATGCTGTGCATCGTGGGGCTACCTGGAACCAGCGGTTTTGTGTCGGAATTGCTGATTATCTTGGGCGTGTTTCACGTGGGCATTCCTGCGGGAATGGTAGCGGCACTCAGCGTGCTTGTGGCGGCGAGTTTTATGCTCTGGATGTTCGGGAGAGTGACCCTCCAAGAAGAGCAAGAAAGCGCAACAATGATGGTAGATTTGTCGTGGAAGCAAGGCCTTGGCCTTTTGCCTATCGCGCTGTTAATCGTGGCGATGGGACTAGACCCTGAGTGGTTTTTTGCGAAAATCGAACCCACGGTGTTAGATTACTTGGGTGGAATTTTAGGAGGCGTGCAATGAGTTATGTCGCGATGCTTCACCTCATGCCGCTATTGATTGTCCTAGTTGGCGGTGCTGTGCTGATGCTTTTGGGGGCCAAAGACCTTTTAAATATCCGTCAGTATTCGTACATTGCCCTTGGGTGTTTAGGGTTGGCTTCGGTGTTTCAGTTAGCGTTGTTGGGGCAATTGTACGCAGTGGAATTGTTGCCAAACGTCTTTGGTGGGATGCTCATTGCTGATAGCTACTCGGGGTATTTTAACGCGATTTTGCTCATCGCAGGGGTGTTGATTGTCTTGATTGGGCAGCATTATTTTATCATCCACCGTTACTATAAGGGAGAGTTTTTTGCGCTCTTTTTGTTTTCGGTGTTTGGGATGATGGTGCTTACTCAGGCACGGGAACTCATGGTGGCGTTTATTGCCCTTGAGATTGCTTCTATTAGCGTGTATGTGATGATTGGGTATCACAAGAGCCACGAAAAACGCACGGAAGCGGCCTACAAGTACCTTGTGTTGGGTTCCTTGGCGGGTGCTTTGTTTTTGCTCGGCGTTGCGTGTATTTACGCGGGAGCGCAAACGACACGCCTTGGGGAACTTTTACATGTAATCACTACTCGCCCTTTGGAGGATTTAATGTTGGTGCGCATCGGTGGGACGCTGATTTTAATCACCTTTTTATTTAAAATTGCCGCGTTTCCTTTTCAAGGGTGGGCGATTGATGTGTACGATGGGGCGCCGTTGCCCGTGACGGGATTTATGGCGGCGGCTTTTAAGATTGCGGTGTTTGGGTTTATGTTGCGGTTGATGCTTGTGGAATTTGAGTCCATTAAGGCGATGTGGAACATGTTGCTTGTGGGTGTTATCGTGTGTACTTTGGTGTATGGGTCGTTGATGGCCATCATCCAGCAAAGCATCAAGCGCTTACTGGCGGCTTCTTCCATCGTCCATACAGGGTATTTGCTCATCGCTTTTTTATCCACGGATGCCTTGCCCCAGCACGCGGCTTCTTCTATCATCTTTTACCAAGTGGCCTATTTTCTCTCGGCTGTGGGGGCTTTTGGCTTGCTCTCATACATTCTCTCCGATGATAAATTGCGCATCAGTTATGAGGATTTTAAGGGCTTTGCCTTGTTGCATCCGTACATGGCTGCGGCCATGAGCGTGTTTATGCTCTCCCTTGCGGGGATTCCTTCGACCATCGGGTTTATTGGGAAGTTTTACATTTTCACGGGAGCCATTCAAGCGGGCTATACGCCTTTGGCGGTCTTTGCGATGCTCGCGACTTTTGTGTCGGTATATTATTATTTTAAACTCATCGCCATGATGTATTTTTACCCTTCCGCTACCTTAACCACAGTGCCGGTATTTCGGGGTATTACGCCTAAAATCATTGGAACCTTGGCCTTTGTGATTGTCCTAGGAGGCATCGGCGGGGTCGATGTGATTATGGATTTAGCGACCATTGCCCACAAGTCTTTGTTTTTGCACTGACCTATCTGAGGGTTTTACATGTATCGTACAGGGTACAGAGCTTTTTGGCATCTAGCACTTCAAATGTGGTGCTTGTGTAGGCGATAATCCCCTCTTTTTTGAGCTTTTTGAGGTTGCGCGAAAAGGTTTCAGGGGCCATGTTAAGAATGCTTGCGATTTTGTATTTTTTGATTTTGGTAAAGAGTTCACTGTTTTCGTGAATGAGTTGGGCGATTTTTTGCATGGACGTTTGGGGGACACGGTTGTTCATCAATGCCTTCACTTTTTTAACCAACTGCATAATGAGCTGAATAGCCACGTCAGGGTCGCACAAAAAATGTTTGGCAAACTCTTCGTACTCGACCATGAGAATCGTGGAGTCCGTGTCACACTCGGCGGTGGTTTGGTAGGGCGTGCGCTGTAAGGATGCGGCCTCTCCGATGAGGGCTTGGGTGTAGTAGTAGTCTAAAATGGTGATGGTGTTTTTGGTATCATAACGGTAGAGTTTGACCAAGCCTTCGAGTAAAAAGTACAAATACCCTGGCTCTTCTCCTTCGTAAAACAGAATATTGCCCTCTTTAAACTGCTTGATGGTGCTGATTTGGTGAAGCTTCTTGAGTTGCTCTTTGCTGAGTGAACTAAAGAGGCAAATGTTTTCAAGAGAGTGGTACATGTAAGGTTCCTTAGCTGGGGCAAAGGGCGTAAAACTCCTCGGGAAACGCGTGGATGTAGCTCACCGCCATGTCTGCCACTGCGGGCGCAAAAACACAGATTGTTTTTCCATTCATGGTCATGCTAATCTCCAAAAGCAAGTCAATGTCGCTGCGTTTTCCTCGGCCGTTAAGCACTTTTGCCAAAATGCGATCCATCCAACCTGTGCCCTCGCGACAGGGCGTGCACTGGCCACAGGATTCATGGTGGTAGAATTCTAGCAGATTTTTCATCGCTTTGGGGATGCTCACGGTCTCGTCCATGATAATCATACCCCCTGTACCAAGGGTAGAGTTGCTACATTTTAAGGATTCATAATCTAGCGTCACATTAGGAATGTGTTGGCCTTTTAAAATGGAACACGATGAGCCTCCAGGAACAATGGCTTTGAGGGCTTTTCCCTCTTTCACGCCCCCGCCAATTTCGTCCAAAAACCACTGCATAGAGGTGCCAAAAGCCAGTTCGTAGATGCCAGGGTTTGTGACGTGACCGCTAAGGCCAAAGAGCATGGTGCCTGGACTTTGGGGGGTGCCAAAAGCGCGGTACGCCTCAAAGCCGTGTTCGATGATGTAGGGAACAGAAGCGATGGTTTCGACGTTATTGACGACCGCTGGGTGTCCAAAAAGCCACTCGGGTTCTTTGGTGTGGGGTTTGAGTCTTGGGTGCCCACGCTTGCCTTCTAAAGACTCAAGCAGGGCAGTTTTTTCGCCACAAATGTACGCTCCTGCGCCTCTGTGCAAGGTGATGTCTAGCCTTTTTCCAAGCAAGCCAGCCCCATACGCCTCTTTGAGCGCTGTTTCAAAGCGTGCCGCCCAAAAGTGGTATTCACCCCGAATGTACACATACGCGTGCTTTACATGTAAAGCGTACGCACTCGCGATCATGCCCTCAATCAGCAAGTGGGGGTCGTATTCCAAGATTTGGCGGTCTTTAAAGGTGCCTGGTTCACTCTCATCGGCGTTGACGACGAGGTAGCGTGGTTTGTCATCAAGGGGTGGCATAAGGAGCCACTTTTCACCCGTGGGAGAACCCCCGCCCCCTTTGCCCCGCAGACCGCTTTTAACCACCTCTTCTGTGACCGCTTCAGGGGTCAGGGAAAAGAGTCTGGGCAAAGAACCGTAGCGTCCATTGGCTTTTGCTATGTCTAGGGTGTGTGCACCGGGGATGGAAAACAAGCGGCTAATAAGTGAACATCTCATGAACGAAGCTCCTCTAGTAAAGCGCTCAGGGTGGCTTCACTGACGCTTTCGTAGTAGGTGGTGTCGATGCACACGCAAGGTGCCCCACCACACGCCCCTAAACACTCTACCTGGGTGAGGGTGAAGCGTCCATCGGGTGTGGTTTGACCGCAGGTGATGCCCAGTGTTTTTTCAAGGTAGGCAAGGATGCTCTCACTCCCTCCAAGCATGCAGGAAAGCGTTTTGCACACTTGAATATGGTGCGTGCCAATGGGCTTAAAATGAAACATGGTGTAAAAAGAAGCCACACTGTACACTTCCGTGGGGGTGATGGAGAGTTTTTGGGCGAGGTATTCCATGGCTTCGGAGGAAACCCACCCTTCTTGTTCTTGCACCATCCACAAAACAGGTAGCATTAACGCCCGAAGGGAAGGGTAGCGGGTGCGCAGGTGTTCAAATTTGGTCTCATTTTCTGGGGTAAGGGAAAAACTCATCGGTCTAATTCTCCTGCGACAATATTTAGACTCCCCAATGCCAACACCGCATCGGCGATCATCCCGCCTTCGATGAGGTGGGGCAAGGCCGCCATGGCGGGAAAACAAGGCGGGCGTACTTTGACTTTTCGAGGGGTGCCACTTCCATCGCTGTGGATAAAAAATCCCAACTCTCCGTTGGCTCCTTCGATAGCGCGGTAGTACTCTTTGGGCGGTACATGTACGCCCTCATACACGAGCTTGAAATGGTTCATGACCCCTTCGATGGTGGTGTACACCTCTTGTTTTGAAGGCAAGGTCACGGAGCGCACATCCGCACACACGGGCCCACCAGGAAGCTGTTTAAGGGCTTGGCGGATGATAGAGGCACTTTGGGCAATTTCTTCAAAACGCACCATGGTGCGGTCATACACATCCCCTACGCTCCCTACTGGAATCTCAAAATCAAAACGCTCATATACCGAATAGGGTGCCACGGAACGCAGGTCGTACGCCACGCCACATGCGCGCAAATTCGGCCCTGTGAGGCCGTAATTTAACGCATCTTTGGCAGAGATAACCCCTATGTTTTGGGTGCGGTCGTGAAAGATGCGGTTGTGGGTGATAAGTCCTAGGGTGTCAGAAACACCTGCTTCGATTTCTCTCAAACACGCTTCCACATCCGCTTCAAACCCCTCGTACGTATCATGGGCCATGCCGCCGATGCGCATGAACGAGTTGGTGAGTCTGGCACCTGTAAGTTTGGAAAAGAGGGTGTAGACTTTTTCGCGCGGGTTGTATAGGTACCAGTAATTCGTCAGCGCGCCCATGTCCACAAGACCCGCGGCGAGGCAAACGAGGTGGTCGATGATACGGCTAAGTTCCCCTAAGATGACCCGCAAATACTCTCCCCGTTCGGGCAAGGTGAGCCCCAGCATGCCTTCTACCGTGTGCGCAAAAGCGATGTTATTTAAGATGGCGGAACAGTAATTAAGGCGGTCGGTGTAGGGGATGATTTGATTATAGGTGTGGTTTTCACAGGATTTTTCAAACCCACGGTGCAAATAGCCAATCTCACACACCGCCGCGCGGATAGTTTCGCCGTGCAAAGCCACAAGGGTGCGGATGGTTCCGTGGGTGGCAGGGTGCGCGGGCCCGAGGTTTAAAAAGTTAAACTCTTTAAATGAAGGGAGTTTATGGTGCGCTAAACGCAGGTGCATTTGGTCCATCAAATCATCGGTCGTTTCACACCACTGCCCTTGGGTGATGGGATAATCCTTGCGCAAAGGATGGCCCTTAAATTGGTGGTGGTTGAGGATGCGTCTGAGGTTGGGGTGGCCTTCAAAGGCAACGCCGTACTGGTCCCACACTTCCCGTTCTGCCCAATTGGCGCTGTGGTAAAGGTGGCACAAGCTTGGTACGCGCTCTTGCACCCACAGTTTTAGGGTGATGGGTTCAGGGGTGGTGAGGTTGCGAAAAAGATAAATGAGGGCGAAGCGTTTGGGAGTGTCGGGAAGTCCTAGGTAGTCTATGGCGGTGATGTCCAGCAAGAGTTCGTAACCTAAGGTTTCTTTTAAGTGCGTTGCAATCTCCACAAGGGAAGCGTGTTCAACTTCATAGGCCCCGTTGGTGTCTTTGGGTAAAGAGGCGAGTTCAACCATCAAGGCGTCCTTTAAAGGTGCGATTTACGCGGTCTTTGAGGATGGATTCTTGGGATTTTTGCAGGGCTTGGATACGCATGAGGCCGTCTAAAAAGGCTTCAGGACGGGGCGGACACCCTGCGACGTAGACGTCCACAGGAATCACTGCGTCGATGCCTTGAAGGGTAGTGTAGTTGTCGTAAAACCCGCCACTGCACGCGCACGCGCCCATACTGATGACCCATTTTGGCTCAGGCATTTGGTCGTAGATGCGCTTTAAGATGGGGGCTTGTTTGTAAGTGATGGTGCCCGCGACGACCATCAAATCCGCTTGGCGTGGGGAAAAGCGGACAACTTCGGCTCCAAAACGGGAGAGGTCATACTGGCTTGACGCTGCGCTCATAAACTCGATAGCGCAACAGGCGGTCCCAAAAACATAAGGCCACATGGAAGACTCTCTTGCCCAGTTAATGGCCGTGTCTAGGCGCGTGGTGATGACGCTGTCTCCAAAGATGGCTTCTGCCCCTACTGCCACGATAGAGCCTTTTTCCAGTACACGTACACCAAGCCCACCAATAGCATCCCGATAAAGGCAAACATTTCAAAAAGTCCAGAGGTGCCAAGGGTGCGCAAATTCACGGCCCATGGGAACATAAACGTCACCTCAATGGCGAAAATAACATACAAAATAGCCACGAGGTAAAACCGCACGCCAACAGGCGCATTGGGCTTGCCACAGGGTGCCGTAACACCGCTTTCGTAGGTGAGGTTTTTAGCTTGGTTACCCGTGGAGCGCGGGCCGAGCTTTTGGGTGGCAAGAAAGAGGGCAGGAAACAACAGGACAAGGAAGAAAAGGGAAAGAGAAGCAAGAAGCAGTTCTGGGGACATGCAAATTCTTTTTTGTGTGATTTTGTGAAATCATGGTATCACAGGGTACTTAAAGGGGATGTAAAACAGAAAGATTGATTATCGGGTTTTAGAAAATGTCATTATGCTTTTCAAAGGGTTACATGTAAAGGTCAAAAAGACCTATTTTCCCCTACAAAAACCAACTATAAGTGAATTTTTTCTATAATATCACCTTTTATGCCAAAGGCTCTTGTGTGACACGTTTTGCAGGAGCTGTTAAATCCCAAAACCATAAGGAATGTCGGTGTTTAGAGTATTGTTGATTAGTAGTATTGTGTGGGCACATCTTTGGGCGATTCCTTTAGTGGAAACCTATCGTACGCAAGGGGTTGCTGCCCTTGAAAAGCAAGCAGAAGAAGTGTTGCAAAGCCGTGCGTATTGGGATGCTTTTATTGGCGAAAAAGATGTTTCGCTAGGGTATTATGAGCGTGAGCCTATGTTGGTGTTGGTGGATAAAACGGCCGACACACTCAAGGTTTTTGAGTTTGAAAAAGGCAATCCTGTGTTGCAAATGCAGCATCCTGTTATCACCGGCATCGGGGGAGACAAGCAGCGCGAGGGTGACTTGAAAACCCCCGTAGGCGTGTATGAAGTGGTGCGCCGTTTTGTGCCAAGCGACCCTTTTTACGGGCAGATTGCTTTTGCCCTTTCTTATCCTAACATCATGGATAAGCGCATGGGAAAAGACGGTTATGGGATTTGGATTCACGGTCATCCCCTCAACAGTGCCCAGCGGTACGACCAAAACACGCGCGGCTGTGTGGTTATGACTAATGATTTGTTGGATATTTTTGACGCCAAAGTGCAAGAGAAAAAAACCCTCACATTGATTTCAGAAGCGGGCGAGCCTAAAGTTGAGAAAGAAACCATCGTAGCATTGTTGACGCAGGTGTTTGAGTGGCGCAATGCCTGGAAATACAGCGATGTAAACCGCTATATGACTTTTTACCATGAAGATTTTAGGCGGTTTGACGGGATGCGCTTGGAAGAGTTTACCCGCATGAAACGCACGATTTTTTCACGCAACGAAGACAAAATGATTTTGTTTAATGATTTGGCTGTTGTCCCTTATCCTAACGAAGAAGGACGCCCATTGTTTCGTGTTTCTTACCATCAAACTTACGAAACAAAAAACTACCAACATCGGGGCAACAAAGAAATTTACGTGGATTTTTCAAACAATCAAATGAAAATACTAGTCGAACGCTAAGGAGAAACTGTGGAAGATAAAGAAAGTGTAAGAGAAGAGCTAAAAAAATTCGCACAGGTACGTACAGCCTTTTTGGACCATTTGGACGCTACCTTGCCTAAAGACCCCAGCGGCCTAGGATTTGATTTCTCACAAGCGCCGACTTTGGATGCCAAGGCGGTTTACGAACACTTTTACAAGCTAGATTATCAAGCGCGAAAATGTGCCGCTATACTGATTCGGACGTATGACTTAAGCCCGAGCTAATGGCGCGCATTACCCTCAATTTTCACCATTACCGCCACAATTTAGAGCTTTTGGCTAGTAAATGTGGTGACATGAAAAAGCTCATGGTGGTGTTAAAAAACAATGCCTACGGGCACGGTATTAGTCAGATGGCGCCTCTTGCGGCAGCGGTAGGTGTGCGGTATGCGGCAGTAAAAGATTGCGCGGAGGGATTGAAGATCGAAGGATTGTTTGAGCGCGTATTGGTGCTTTCTGATCTCCCAAATTCCTCCGCATGCGGCGCATTGGCCTTTGCGATTCACTCCATGGAAAGCCTCGAAGCGGTTCCTTCTGGCACGGTGGTGCACCTAAACATTGATACAGGCATGCATCGCAATGGGATTTTTCCCTCTGAGCTTACGCGTGCCTTTGAGGTTATTGTACGGCACAATTTGGTGCTTGAGGGTGTGTTTACCCATTTTCACAGTGCTGATGTGTTGGGAAGTGATTACTTTGTGCAACGTGCACGCTTTGATGCCCTTAAAGACAACGTGCGTACTCTCGCAACACGACTTGGGTTGCCACTCCCGCTGTTTCATGCATGCAATTCGGCGGGATTATTGCGCCATAATGGCGCTTTTGATGACGATGTGGCGCGGGTGGGCATTTCAAGCTACGGCTACACGGACATGCCAAAATTGTTGGGTGCGTTTGATTTAAAGCCCGTGTTAGCACTGTGGGCAAAACGCATGAGTACGCGCACCTTGCACAAAGGCCAAAAAGTAGGGTACGCGGGCATGTTTGAAGTGCCGCACACTATGGTTACTTCGACTTATGATGTGGGGTATGGGGACGGACTGTTTCGCTTTGATGGCACTAAAGAGGTGTTGCTTCAAGAGGGTCAGCCTCTGCTTGGTCGGGTCTCCATGGACAGCTTTAGTAGTGAGGGAGAAGCGGATGAAGTGTGTGTGTTTTCCGATGCCTTATCCATGGCGCAGGCGGCCAACACCATTACTTATGAGGTGCTTACGCGTCTTTCTCCGTGGCTATCGCGTGTCGTGATTGGTCGAGACGAGTAGCTTTATTTCGGTTTTATCTCCCCCTTCTTTGTGCGCTTTTTCAAGAGCACTCTCTGCGCGTCTTCGGAAGCTTTCAATGGTGTCTTCTGGAGACATAAATGTCGTAATGCCAAAACTGCATGTAATTTTTCCCACCCCTTCAAAACGTTTTTTAGAGATAAGAAGGGCGAGTTTTTGCGAGAGAGCATTGGCGGATTGAAAGGGAATATCAGGTAAAACAATCGCAAAAATATTTTCATCCCACACGCCAAAAACATCCGTGTTGCGCAAACTTGCTTTAATGAGAGCTACCAACTCTTTTTGAATTTCCAACGCTTTTTTCTGGGAAAGCATGCCTTGAAGGTTGGCGAAGTGGTCGATTCCAAATAGCAAGAGGGAGAGGTCAGTTTTGTGACGCTGGTTGCGTTTCATTTCATAAAGAATAATTTGACGCAATTTAAAGTTGGTAAAAATATTAAAACGCGGGTCTTCGTCAAGTTGTTGGTCAACTTGTTGCTCACTGGCTCTTAAAATCGCCTCTTTTTTCTGAGCAACACTGAGGGCAAAGGCAATATTTTGAGCCAAAAACTTCAATGCCTCACTCTCCTTAAGAGAAGGGGTTGTGCCTTTTTGAAACACAGCACTTAGTATTCCTGAGGGTTTAAGTAAGTGTTCGGCTTTGAGTAAAGCAAAGTGTACGGCGTGGCCACTAGGATGTAGCAGTAGAGTGTGCGACACTTCTTTTTTTTCATGAAAATTGAGCACCTCTTTTTCCAAGGGAGAATGGGGCGCTTGGTCTAAGAGCATGAGGGTTTGCGCTATGGGGTGTGTCTCGTTGAGTTGATAGAGTCGCTTGAGTGATTCAGACTGATACTGCATGATGACTAATTGTTCTAGTTTTAGGGCTTTGGCGACCATTTGCAAGCTTTTTTCAAGCCTTACATGTAAAGGTGCAGGGGAAAAAATAATCCCAACGATAGCCTCATGCAAACTAGCCTCTTTTTGAGGAGTAATTACTTCTTCTTGGTCTTTAGAAAGAAGGAAAAAAGCAATGCCCCCCAAAAAAACCAAAAGGCCAACCACCACCGCTCTTGCTCCAAGGTTTTCTCCAAGGGCAACAGAAAAAGGCATATTGGCATGAAAGAGGCTAATATCTACGACCAAATAAAGAACAATTGCTGCCAAAGTGGCAAAAATAACCGTACTTTTTGGATGCATTAATGTCATCTTTGGTGTTTGAGCTGTTCAAGGCGTGCGATGCGCTCTTGGGTGGAGGGATGGGTGGCAAACAAAGCGCCGAAGTCGATTTTTTTGCCCGCAAAGGGATTGATGATAAACATATGGGCACTTTGGGGTGTGGCCTCTTTGAGGGTGGTGCGACGGTTGTAGTTTTCCAGTTTGCTTAGTGCGCTTTGGAGCCATTCAGGATGGCCTGTTAGGCGTGCGGCTCCTGCGTCGGCAAGGTATTCGCGGTTGCGACTGATGGCCATTTGAATGACACTTGCGGCAATGGGCAACAAGATAGCCATCAAAAACATGAGCGCGGGGTGCACATTGCGGTTGCCACTGCGCCCAAACATGGCACTAAATTGCATCATGTTGGCCAAGATGGCAATGGCACCCGCCACGGTGGCTGCAACGGTGCCAATGAGGATGTCGTAATGGCGTACGTGGCTAAGTTCGTGCGCAAGCACGGCTTCGATTTCATTCTCATCGAGCAAATTTAGTAGCCCCTCGGTGACCGCCACTGCCGCATTGCTTGGATTGCGTCCTGTGGCAAAAGCGTTAGGGGTGGCGTCTTTGATGATGTAGACTTTTGGCATGGGCGTGTTGGAGCGTTCGCACAAGCGGCGTACAATGCGAAAAAGCCCGCTGGCTTGATGTTCGGTTACTTCAACGGCTTTAAAGTGGCGCAAGACGAGCTTGTCGGAGTAAAAGTAGCTAAAAAAATTCATCACCGTGGCAAAAATGAGTGCAAGCAACATGCCTTGTTGGCCACCAAAAAGACCGCCAATGACCACAAGAAGCAGGGTAAGCCCTATCATTAGTAGGGCGGTTTTTACGATTTCCATGTCACGATTCCTTCGGGCAAAATAGCCGCATCAACCCGCTTAAGGGCCGCAAGGGCAATGCCCTCTTCGCTGTCAATCATGAGGGCAATTTTGGCATCAAACAAATAGTGTTCGGCTAGCTCTTGAAGCTCTGGCACTAGATGGGAGGAGGCGATGAGTAAATGCGCCCCCGCGCCATTGCCAATAATAGCTTCAGTTGCAGCGCTTACATGTAAAGCAAAAGAGATGCGATTTTCCTGGCAATGCCAAATCAAATCGGGTGAATATTCAAACAAAACCGTGCTTCCTGCAGGAGTTAGCACAATTTCATCAGCAGTCTCAATGGGGTACAAGGGCTCAAAAGGAACCAAACGGTGACCGATTAAAAGCATGGAGTCTCCTTAAACGTTAGCACATTCGCGAGAGCAAAAAAACTGCCCTTCTTTAATGATGGCATCTTTGTCACTCACAAAGGTAGAGCACTTGGCGCATTCTAACATGGTTTCCCCTTGAAGCTTTTTAGGTTTTTTGGGTTTACGCAAAGGGGCTTCGCCGTTGGTGCGGGCCATTTTAAAAAAGAAAAAATAGATGAGAAACAAGACGGCAACAAGGCCTAAAATTTTTAAAATCACAACAAATCCTTTACAAGAACATAGCGCCGTTGGTTGCGCTCAAAAAGTGTGTAATTTGAAAAGCCTTCAAGCTCTTCGTTAGCCCGCGAACCTTTATACAAAAGGGCACAGGTGGTGGGGATGATAAATGCCTTAGCAAGAGTGAGCAAAGCCTTGGTGTTGGTCACTGCACGTGAGCAAATGAGTTCACAAGGAAAGGGCTGGGTTGCTTCGATGCGTTCGGTTTTTACTACTACATTCGCAAGCCCAAGCTCACTTTTAACCAAGTGCAAAAAGGCACTTTTTTTGGCGATAGGTTCAAATAAATGCATCTCCATTGCAGGTAAAGCAAGGGCTAAAGGGATGCCTGGAAACCCCGCTCCGCTGCCAATGTCGATGCAGCGCTTGGGCCATGTTTCCATAAACAACAACGGATAGAGGCTATCAAGGATATTTTCCCTCACAGCGTGGGTGGTTTTGGCGCCTGAGATATTGTGTGTTTTGTTGTATGTCAAAAGTAAGGCACTGTACGCTTCTACTTTTGAGACAAAATCCGCAGGCAACGGATACGCGTTTAACGGGTCTAACCACTCCATTCACCACTCCCTTGTTACAAAATCGCACCATTATAACAAAAGGAGGTTTAGGCTTTTCTGCGAGGCAAGAAGAGGAAAATTAGCGGACTCTTGAGGCTTACATGTAAAGGACTCCTTGCGGCAGTAAAATTCGCAAGAAGTCAAAAGTACCAGGGATTACATGTAAACTAAAACACCCATCCTCCTTGCACGAAAAAACGCGTGCGATAGTTGTCTTCACTCTCCACTTTTTTGCTATCAATACGGCTGGCTAAATGGGTGTGCAAGAAAAAATCTCTGTAGGAGACATAATAACTCACACCCGCGTTTTGCAAGGTTTTGGCCTCAAAGCCCACGGTGTTGTCGCTCATGTAAGTTCTTCCAATGCCATAAAAAACCCCAACTTGATGGGAGATACCTTTGAGCATGGGAAGGGAGTAGCGCAATTCCGTGGTGTAGACATAGCCATTTTCGGCACTTAATTCCCCATCAGGGTAAGCCCTCACGCCCCCGTTTCCGCCAACGCTAAAATCTTCGCTACCGTCGAGATTTTTATTGCTAAGGGCGTATTGGGCGCGCAAGGTATTGTTCCACATCCAAAGAGGAGAAAGCAAGAGGCTTTGAGAGAGTTCTAGATTGAGTTTTTGATAGCTTCCTTGGGTGTTTGCTGTGTCTTGGGCGGCGTCTTTGTAGTCTAAATCCCCCGCGGTAAACGAAAAGCTAGCATTGTAATTGGCCTCTTTGCTTAAAAAGAGGGTTGATTTGTCGTAGCGCAAGCCAAAAGAGCCTGTGGTGGCAGATTTTTTAGTAATTGTATCAGTGGAGCGAATTTTATCCTCTATTTTTTTGGCAGACAAGTTGGCAAAGAGAGAGAGATTTTCTTTGCGGCTTCGGATAAGTGGATGAGAAATTTCAAAAGTAACACCCTCGGAAAGCCCAACTGCATCAAGTGGCTTGTAAATATCTCCTAGGCTATAGGTAGTGCGCGAATAAGAGAGCTCTCCTCTTGTGCCACTAAAATACAAAGGAAACCCGTAAGCAATGCGAGCATTGTCCAGATTGGTGTCGTCACTAATGAGGCCGTTGAGTGAGAGTTTGTCGCCCCATCCAAAAGGTGAATTGATAGAAAAGCCGCCCATCAGTCGGTTTTCGCCCGTGTAGGGTGAGCCGTGGTTGTCGGCTAGGATGTAGCCATTGTAGCGACTGCTTGGGCTTGCAGTGATGACAAAGTCGCTAGTGCCTATGTGCTTACCTGGTTTTACATCGGCTTGCGTAATGGTAGCGCCTGGGGTGTCGTTAATCAAAAGCATGGCGCGCTCTAGGGTGTCTGTGGAGATGGAGTCTTTTCCTTTGATGTCATCCATCATGCCTTGGATGAGTGTGTCATTTACTAAAGAGTTGTTGGTGATGTAAAACTCTCCATAGCGCCCTTCGATGATGGCTATTTCTACCTTATTTTCTTCGATAACTTGCGTTGGTATATAAGCACGCGCTACAAAGTAGCCTTTTGCTCGGTAGCGTCTAGTAATCAAAGAGGTTATTTCTTCAAGCTGGGAAAGACTCAAGGTTTTGCCTGCATAAGACACAACAAGGGATTCAAGCTCTGATGAGGGGATGGTGGTGTTTCCTGAAAATACAAAAGTATTGATAAGGGCTGATGGTTCTGAGGCTTTTACCTTGGGTGCTTCTGGGGCGACAGGTTGCTGGACTGGTGGCTTGGAAACACGTTCTGGTGTTTTGGCTATGGGAATGGTTGCAAAAGGAAATGTGTCTGATGGGTGGATGCGATTTGGATTTTTTTCGTGCGTTTGGTGGTCTTTGGTATCAATGGTATAGGTGACAATACCATCATCGGTGATATTGTCTTTAAATAGATACGCCCTTGCGTTTTTAAAACCACGACTTCGGTAATAAGCAATGATGGTGTCAGCAACGCCCAAGAGTTCTTTAGTGGAGAGGGTACGTCCCTCGTGGATAGAAACTTGTGTGTGAAGCTCCTTTGCAGTAATGGCTTCGTTGCCTTCAAAGGCGAAAGCCTTAACCAGCACACCTGGATAAAAGGCTTTTTCTAAAACGGATTGAGGCATAGTGGATGTAACGCGTTTTGGGTCATTGGCTAAGGTTTCGTGGTTTCGAGCGCGAATAGCTAGGGTAATTGTTCCCTTGTGTATGGCATCACTAAAGGCGTAGGCTTTGGCTTTTTTAAAGCCCTTGGATTGGTAAAAAACTGTTGCGGCTTCTTCGGCTGCGGCGATAATAACAGGGGTAAGCGGTTGCCCCACAAAAGAAGCTAAAGCCTCTTGCAAAGAAGCGTCATCCACCGAATCATTGCCTACAAAAGCAAAGCCTTGGATGGTTGGGGTAGATGTGGCTTTTAGAGAGCTAGGGCCAACGGGGCCAACGGCCGATTCTACTGTAGAAGGTTTTGTCTCTTCTAAAATTTCGGGCAAAGTGACCACAGGCACATCATCGGAGCGTTTTGGCTCAACGATTTTGGGCGGCTCTACTTGGCGTAAAATATCTCCCGTAGAGGGCGGTGTTTGAGCCAAAAGCATGCTCGCAGCTATAAGGGAAAAAGGGACGATTCTTTCCCAATTGTTCTTTACATGTAAAGCCATATTAGAGCCTTTCTTCTATATAAAATTCTTGGTCAATACCTTCTGGCAAGAGAATGCCACCATTGACAAGCTCTATGAGTGAATCTTGCGCTACAAGCACTCGGGTTTCCATGGCCGGAGTAGCTCCTGTACCATCTTGAGTATCTGTCTCATTGGTTGGTTGGGCGGGTTGTTGCATGGCTTGAAGCTGGGCTTGAGTGACGCGCGCAACAGGTTTTGCTTCATCGGGTTTTGACACAAGGGTCACCCGTGTTCCCTCAGAAAAACCCATGCTGGAAAGTGGTGTCATGGCGTTTGTGACGATTATCTCCCCTCTTTGAAGTGGAGTTTGTATTGGCGTGTTTGGTGAAAAATTGGAAAACCCTGTGGATTCTGGAGCTTGGTTTGGGTGCTCAGGAGTTGGCTGTAGACGCGGCAGAGTGGGGGGCGTTGTTGCGGCAGTGTTTATTATGGCCGTGACAATGGCTTGTGTCGGATTGCTTGGCGTGGGCGTGGGTGTAGGTGCGACCGGAGGAGCTGTTGGGATGGAGCCCGAAGATTCACCTACTTGGGTAACGGTTTCATTTAAGAAAGAGACGGGCGCAGCCGCGTAGTACCATGTAACCATGCCGCCTTGCCCACTTGGCAAGTTGCCCAGACTCAAGAAGATACCATAGGAACCATCCTCTTGAGTTGGAGTGGAGATGCGTGAGGTAAGGGGGTTTTGATTAATAACATTGGTAAAAGAGCAACAGGATTGGATAACGGTGTTGGTGCCAAGAGTAGTAGAATAAAACAGTACCGCTGCTCCGTTACCGCTTTCAAAAGTGTCTTCTGAAACAATGATGGCTTTGGCTTCTTGAGTCTGTTCAGTAATGGCTTCAAACCCCTCTGCGCCGATATTTCCTTTGATTTTATAATTGGAGTCCCTTGGCCCCACATAATCATCTCGTGTCCCAATCCACAAGCGCATGTTGCTCAAATCTGCCTCTGTAGTGTTAACAACTGAGGTGTCTGCTTTCATAAAGTAGGTATTGGGGTTTAGGGTGTAGGTGTTGGTTGTTTGAATGGTGCCGTAGTTGGGTGTAGCCACGTCCATGGTGACTGAAACAGTACCTGTTTTTTCAAAATACTTCGCAATGTTGATGGAGAGATTGGAAACAACCGAGGAAAGAGGGGTGTAGCCGTGGGTTGAGAGAATGTCCCCATTGATATTATAAGCATTGGCGCCATCCCCGCCAACTCCAATGGCGTAGTCTAGGGGGTAGCTTGAATAAGTAAGCTTAAACCACCCGTCTCTGCCCGCAGTCACGTTGTCATAATAAAAAGGCTGCAACAGCGCACCCATGCTGTCAATAGAGGCTTGGGTTCCTGTGCCAAAGCGTAAGTTGCCATTGTCAAGAACAAGGTTAGTCAGTGTGCCATCGCTTCCTTTTTTCCATGTAAAAGCTGTGGCAGTAGGGATGGTGACATCTACGCCCTCAGTCACTGTGTACCGACTGCTTCCGCCGCTCGAGGTTGCTTGGCCATAATACAGTGCCAATGCTCCTGAGCCTGTGGCATGCATGTGGGCATTAATGGCAATGTCATTGCCCGCACTGAGGGTGAGTTGGTTGGCATTCCATGCTAAGGCTTGGTTAATGTAGATGTTATTGTCTGCTAAAAGCGTCAGGCCGCCCGTGCCATTAAGGTAGTTTTGGATGGCGCTAGCAGCAATGCTAGAACCCGCTACATCCGCTCCACCCGCGGATTCTACGACGATATTTTCAGGATCAATGAGCCAGTGGGCTGCTTTAATGGAAGAGGCTGAGGTGATGGCAAGGGTTTTGCCGCTGGTTTCCACAAACTGGGCTTCTAGGCTTCCAGAAACAGAGGTGGCGCCTCCGTGGGCAAACAAGACTATCTTTCCGCCCATCTCTTGCATCGTATTTGCTTGCACGACTCCAGAATTGTTGACTACGCCCTTTAGGAGTTCGTCTACGGAATTGGTTGTCAGATACACCTCCCCGCCATCGGCTATGATGGCCCCTTTGTTTTCTACGAGCGCATTAAGGGTGCCTTTTGTTACGGTAAGATTTACCAAAGAGTTGCCATTGAGGTTTAGAGCAAACGCCTCCCCGCCTTTTACATGTACATCTCCCAGAGTCGCTCTAATGATGCCCTTGTTGATAACTTCTTTTCCAAAAAGCGCTACGTATGCACCATCATTTACATGTAAAGCGCCTAGGTTGATGATACCTTGGGATGAGTTCCCGCCAAAAGTGTAATTTCCCGCTTGAAATGCTTCATCACTGATGTTTTTCGTGGTCGCTAAAAGTCCAGCGGTGTTAATGGCTGCATTTTTTCCAAAAAGTACGCCGTTGGCATTGAGTAGCCACACTTGACCATTGGCGTTTAGCGCTCCATCAATGATGCTCCTTTCGTTCCCAACTACTCGGTTTAGAGTTATGGCACTGGCATTGGGTTGCTTGAAGTTTACTGTTTCGTTTGCACCGATGCTAAAGTTTTGCCAATTAATAGAGCTCTTTTGCGTACTTTGGTTGATGGTAGTAACTGAGCCTGTGCTGGAGATGGTTGCACTTCCACTTGTCACCACGCCACCACTAGGGGCTGCGTAAGCTATCAAGGATGAACTCAAAAAAGCACCCACTACATGGGAAACTTTTCCGCCTTTTAGGATACGAAAACGGGATTTAAAATCAGGGGTAAAAGGGCGCATGGTTTTCTCCTAGGATTTACTGGCACTATTATGACAAGCCAATATCACAATGATGTCACAAATCTTCAAAAACACACAAAAATTTCCACATCGGTCAAAAAATCATATTTTTTGACCGATGGAGGCAGGATGTATTTAACACTCTTTTCATTTTTGTCTTGCTATGATGGTTGACACTTTAATGTGGGACGCGACTATGCGATTTATCCTTTTTTTGCTCTTTTTTGGCGGTGTGGCTTTTGGCACAGCGCTTTCGCAGGACGAGAGGGCTTATCTGGTCAAAAGAGCTCCCATTACTCTGTGCGTTGACCCCGACTGGGAACCGTTTGAGATGCTTGACGAGTCGGGTGTTTATACGGGCATTGGGGCGGATTTGATAGCTTTGGTGCAAGAGCGCTTGGGCATAAAATTGCACATTGTTCCGACCCGCACATGGGAAGAAAGCATTGCATTTTCCAAACAAGGCAAATGTGATGTTTTGAGTTTTCTCAATCAAACAAGCGAACGCGAAGCATGGTTGTCGTTTACAAAGCCACTTTTTTCTGACCCCAATGTTCTTATTGGCCGCATTGAACAAGGCTACATCGACGACATTTCCAAAATTTCTGCTTCGGTGGCGCTCATTAAGGAGACGTCCATCTACGAATGGTTCTCCTCCTCCTTTCCAAACCTCACTGTTGTTCCTGTGGCGTCTGAGGCTGAGGCATTTAGGCTCATAGAAGAGCGCAAGGCAGATTTAACACTCCGCTCCATGATAGTCGCTGCGCACACCATCAAAAAACAGGGGCTTTTTAACCTCAAAATCGTCGGTCAACCCAAGGGCTTTGAAAACCATTTGCGCATGGGGGTGCGCAAAGATGAGCCGATTTTAAGAGCCATTTTGGACAAGGCTATTGCCACAATCACCCAAGAAGAGCGGCAAGCCATTGTCAACCGCCATGTGCAGATTATTGTTGAGCGCGTAACCTACTTGAGTGCTGGTCTTTGGGTGGTGTTGGGGCTTTTAGCGGTGACACTCCTTGTCTTTTTATGGAATTGGCTTTTGCAGAAAAAAATCAATAAAGCCGTTGCTAAAAACCTTGCGCAGCAAGAGTTGCTCTTTCAAAAAAACCGTCAAGCTGAATTGGTCGACGTAGTGGCAAATATTTCGCATCAGTGGCGCGACAGCCTTTCGCACATTAGTTCATTAAACCTTCTCCTTAAAACCAAACTTATGTTAGACAAAGAGATTAAAAGCGAGGAGTTGGTTTTACATGTACAGGCAATGGAGAATTCTGTTGATTTTATGGCCGATACCATGCGCAATTTTTTGGATTTTTATAAAAATACCAAAGAGATAGTCTTGTTTGATGCCAAAGACTCCATTGAAGCAACGCTGGCGATTATTGATACGAGACTCAAGGAGGCTAAAGCGGTTGTCGTCCTCACGCAGGAGAGTCCGGTGGTATTGGAGGGCGTACGCAATGATTGGATGCATGTGTGGCTTAATTGCATCACCAATAGCCTTTGCGCTGGAGCTAAGCGGGACATCCAATCGCCGACTTTAGAGATTCATATCGCGCCAGAGGGTGTTAGTATTCGTGATAATTGCGGTGGGTTTGATGCTGTGGTATTGGCGCAAATTGCCGACCAAACCCAAGAGGGATTGGGGTTAAAAATGTCTGGGCGGTTGGTTGAAAAGTACGGTTGGAAAATGCGCTTGTCTAATGAAAACTGGGGTGCTTTGGTGGTATTTTCCAGACTGTGACGCATTTGTGATATACGCGCGATAAAATGTGTCAGACGAAACCCCAAAGGAGACAGGGTGCAGCAATTGATTGAAATATTGCGCAATCTCACAGTCTTGTACGCAGAAGACGACGACGCCATTCGCGCCAATACCACCAAAACCTTGCAAATGCTTTTTGGCAGAGTGTTGGTGGCAAAAGACGGCGTGGAAGCACTTGCGTACTATGTTGAGGAAAAAATACACATCGCTTTGCTAGATTACGTGATGCCTTGCGTGGATGGCTACGAGGTGGCGCGAGAAATTCGTGCTCACGACCACCACGTGCCCATTATTATCTGTAGTGGATACACCGACCAAGAGAAGCTTTTGGGGGCTATTCGTCTTGGTGTGATTGAGTATATCGAAAAGCCAATGGCCTATGAAGCGCTGGTTGGTGCCCTTACTGGAGCAGTTCAAAAACTACGCAACCAACAGCTCTTACATGTAAAGTTCGACAGCCATTTGGCGTATGATGTTGCTAACCAGTGCGTATTAGAAGGAGCCAATAAGATTGACCTAACATGTCAAGAGGCACAGGTGCTTGGAGTTTTGGTGCGCCATCAAAACCATCTAATCACCAAAGAACAGCTTCAAGAGGCACTGCATGATAGCAATCTTAGCGACAATGCGTTGCGCAACATTGTTTACCGTTTGCGTAAAAAACTCAAAACGGAGTGCATTGTTACGGTGAAAGACATGGGGTATTTTATGGCTTCTAAAAGGGAGCGTCATGGATATTGACCATACGTTGTTTGAGGGTGTGCGTATTTTATACGCAGAAGATGACCCCGTGACCCGCGAAAACATCACCAAAACCTTAAGGCTGTTTTGTTCCCATGTCTTTAGTGTGGAAGATGGTCAAGCGGCGGTGGAAGTTTTTGAGAAAGAGGAGCCTCATATTGTTATCTTGGATTATGTAATGCCTCGCATGAATGGATTAAATGCGGCCAAGGCCATTCGTGCTTTAGCACCCGAGATACCCATTTTTATGACCAGCAGTTACACAGACAAGGAAAAACTCATTGGGGTGATGCACCTTGGGTTGGTTGATTATTTGGAAAAACCTTTGGAACTTTTTTCGTTAGTGAAAACATTGGCCAAATGTTTGGAGCGCCTTCACGAGGGGTTGCGTTTACGCGTTATTTTTCCTAGTGGCGTGGTGTATGATGGCTTGCGCAAGGAGATTGGCATCAAGGGTGTGTATGCGACTTTGACAAAAAAAGAAACCCAGCTTTTGGATTTTTTGCTTGCCAACCACCAACGTGTGGTAACCCAAGGGGAGATTGAGCAAAAACTCTATGAGGGCAATGTGGAGGCCAATACTGTGCGTAACTTGGTCTACCGTTTGCGCCAAAAATGCGGACAAGAGGCCATTGAGACTGCCAAGGGAAGGGGATACAGCATTTGCGCCATGCCTTGCTAGTGTTGGCGCTGTATTGTCAGCTTTTTGGCGTGTTACATGTAAGCCGTGACACCACTCCTTTTTCGACCCACCCTTACCAGATAACCCTCGAAGACGCAGCGCGTATCTTTAATGTAGAAGAGGTGCTGGCTTTTGAGGGCTCCTCAACTTACCTCAAGGCAGACGTAAGTTACACCCAAAATGTTTTTTGGACAAAAGTAGAGTTCAAAAACACAGACACTACCCCTCTTCCTCTCATGCTCCAAAACCTCCGTGCACCTGTGGGCATGATTGATGTGTGGGTATTTAAAGATGGAAATGAGGTTGCAAGCCACAAGCTTGGCATGTTTCGTGATTCTAGTGCGCGTGCTGTGCGTTCCACTAAAAGTGTTTTTTACCTTAGTCTTCAACCTGGCGAAGAGGCTACAGTTGTTACGCGCCTAGAGAGCCTTGGGGCCATGAATCTTACTTGGGAGGTGCTAAGTACGGGCCAATATACCCTTAAAAATAGCCTTGAAATGGTCTTTTGGGGTTTGTTTGGCGGGGCAGTATTGGCGCTTATTATCTATAATTTAACGATGTTTATAAACCTTAAAGAGCGAACGCATCTGTTTTATGTGCTTCATGCTTCTTGTGCATGGTGGTTTGTCTATGCTATGAGTGGGATGTTGCATTTTTTGGGTGTTTTGGACGGAGACAAAATTTTTGTGAGTACGTGGTTTGTACCTTTTTTAATGCTGTTTTGGCTGTCGCTTTTTAGTATGGAGTTTTTTGATTTAAAAACAAACGATAGCCTTAGCTACCGCATATTTAGCATTACTGCGTGGGCAAGCTTTGGTATGTTTGTGGTTATGTCTTTTGGGTTGTTTACTCAGGCGCTGTTGCCATATGCCCATCATGTCGTCGCTTTTGGGTATATGCTCATTCTTTTCATGCTTGTAGCAACGGTGCGTTTGGTTTTTAAACAGTATGAGGGGGCGTGGTATTTTTTGGTAGGCGAGGGAACGTACTTGTTGGCACTAACGTTCACTATCGTTGCCATTAGTGCAAGAATAGAGCTCACCACCTCTTTGTTGTTTGTGTTGCCCCTTGGTATGCTTGTGGAGATTGTGATGTTTTCAATGGCGCTTTCTTCAAAAATTGGCCGCATGAAAGTAAAGCATCGCCACGACACGTTGTTGCTTCTTGAAGAGTCCAAATTTGCAGCAGTAGGAAAAAATATCTCAGAGGTAGTGCATCAATGGAAGGAACCCATCTCTTCCCTCGCCTCTCATGTGGTGTATTTGGAGGGGTTGTTGCGGTTTGGAAAAGAAAAAGAGATGCACAAAGGGCTTGAAGAGGGTTTGCCCAATATGAAAAAAACGCTGTTTTATCTCAAGGATTCCTTGGACGAACTGTATGGATTTTTTGCCAAGACTCCCCATCTTGAGCCTTTTTTCCCTGCTAAACAAATTGCCCTAGCCCTCCAAATCCAGCGCAGTCGGTTGTTGCTTCAAGACGTTGAGGTGGTTGTGGCGTGCTCAGAAAAGGTAAGCATCACAAACAACCAAAGCGCCCTTGCAAACGTACTTATGATTTTATTGGACAATAGCTTAGAGGCTTTTGCACACCGCCCTAATCGTAAAGGGCGAAAAATTACTATCACAACTTCGTTAAAATCAGACCACTGGCATTTGTGCTACGAAGATAACGCCGGAGGTATCGCCCTTGTGCCACCTGAGCGTATCTTTGATACGGGTGTTTCAACCAAAGAAAGCGGTATGGGATTAGGCCTTTCTTTGGCAAAAAAGCTGGTCACTGAGCGCATGAACGGTGCTTTACATGTAAAGAGTTCACGGGGCGCTACGCAATTTTACCTCTCTGTCCCTGTCTAAAACGCACGGCTTTGGTCAAGCAGCACAGGCACAAACACAAGTGAAACAACCACCGAAGCCATCGTTCCAAAAATGAGCGCTACACCAAGGCCACCAAAGATAGGGTCAAGGGCGAGCATCGCACTGGCAAGCACCACCGTGATAGCCGTGAGGAAAATGGGCTTTGCGCGTGTTGCTGCTGAATGGGCAATGGCGTTGCGTTTGGGCATGCCCGTTTCCATCATGCTTTTGGCAAAATCAATGATGAGCAAGGAATTACGCGAGTTAATCCCCATAAGGGCAATGAAGCCTATCATGGACGTGGCGGTGAGGAAAAAGGTCGTTTGGGTAAAAATATCCATCACCCAATGCCCTACAATAACCCCAATGATGGACAAAAAGCTTCCCAGTAAAATGATCCCGCTAAGCGCAAAACTTTTATAATACACCACCATGAGTAAAAAAATCACCACCAGCGCAGCAATGAATGCCCCGCCAAGATCCGCAAAAGTGTCCATGGTCACTTTCATCTCCCCGTCCCACACGAGCCTAATGGGCTCACCCGTTGCTTTATGGATGAGATGTAGGTCAAACAGTGCGCCATTGGTGATGGTGTACGAAGCGGCAAGCACCTCTTTGAGCGTATTTCTTGCTTCTAGCAAGGGATACACTTGGGAAACAAGGTCGGTTTCGGCTACGACTGTGTGCATGCGTTGAAGATTTTTAGAAAAGAGTGTTGGCTGTGAGCGCGTAGGGATGATGCGCACCAATTCACTTGCAGGTACCAACGCGCCTGTGTGCGTGTGCAAGTTTAGAGAAGAGAGGTGCGCCTCAAAAGCACCAACACTCTTTACATGTAAAGCAGGAGCATCAAGGCGCAAAAACAACGGTACTTGGGTGTGTGAATCCTCGCGGTTTTGGGCCGCCACATGAACGCCCTCGTAAGCAAGGTAGACAATGTCGTGAAGTTGCTTGATATCTACGCCTGAGCTTAGCGCGCGCGCTGCGTCTATTTCAAGAGTGAAGGTGTCGTGCACTGCTTCTTCAAGGGTATCTACATCTACAAGACCGGACGTGTTGCGTAACACGTCTTGGACTTGGGCGTTGAGTTCCCGCAAAAGTGCCTCATTTTCACCGTACAGCTCCACTACAACAGCTGCAAGTGTCGGAGGCCCCGCGGGCTCTTCGACCATCTTAATGCGTGTGCCTTCCACCAAAGGCTCACACTTGTTTTGGAGCACAGGGCGCAAGCGATGCACTAGGGCAAAACTGGCTTCTTCGCGGGAGGTTTTGTCGGTAAGGTTCACCACAATCTCCGCCACATGTTCGCCCTGTTTTAACCCAGAACCTTTGACAAGTCCCGCATAATCAAGAGGCCCACCCATGCCCGCGTACACGCTCATAGAATGCACATGGGGCTCGCCAGAGAGCAAGGAAGTGACACATTGGGTTACGTGCGTAGTTTGCACATGGGAGCTGCCTTTGGGTAAATCCACGTAGACCGAAAAGGTGTCCGCACTTTTGCCTGGAAGCATTTTGGCTTTGACGATTTGGGTAGGAAACATCCAAAGAGACCCTATAAAGGCTAGCAATGTTATACCAATAACGGCGCGTTTTTTAAAGGGTGAGGCCAAAATCCCTAAAAGCCAGCGCTCAAACTTCATGGGAATCTCCTTTGGGCGCGCGCTTGAGGATTCGGCGTGCTAGGTAGGGGGCAAAAATATAGGCAATTACCAAGGAGGCAAAGATGGTGACAGGTACATTAAGGGGAATAGGGCGCATGAATTGCCCCATCATTTGCCCCACAAAGGCCATAGGCACCATTGTGAGGATAATGGCAATGGTAGCAATGTTGGTGGGTGCGCTGATTTCATCCGTAGCTTCAAGGATGATTTCATCGGTTGAGCGGTCACTAGAGCCCTTGGTTTGCAAGTGGCGGTGAATATTTTCAATGACAATAATTGCTGCATCTACCAAAATACCAAGGCTAAGTAAAAAAGCAAACAACGTAATACGATTGATGGTTTGGTCGCCCAAGTAAGCTACAAACAAGGTTACTGCAAAGATAGCAGGCACCAAAAAAGTGACGATGAGCGATTCGCGCCATCCTAGTGTAAAGACGAGTAACAAAGAGATAATCACAATAGAAACAGCCAAATTACTCACAAGGTCATTGACTGCCTTGTCTGCACGTGTGCCGTAGTTTCGCGTTACAAGGGTGCCAATGCCCTCATTGGCAAAGACTTCCTCCCATGCTTTTAACTCCTCAAGCACTTCTTGGGCAATCACCACAGCGTTAGACCCGCGCAACTTAGAAAGGGTGAGGGTGACTTGGCGGTGCGCGTTTTCAAGGGAGTTTGGAAGGTGAACATAGGCGCGTTCAAAGGTTTGTACCGCTTCGCCTTGGGTGATGGTGGCGATGTCTTGGAGGTAAACGGGCGCTCCTTGGTGTAGGGCGACGATGAGGTGCTGGAGTTGGGTTTTGTTTTCAAGCACCCCTTGGACGCCAAAAACCACCAATTCGCCCTCTTTGGTGCGCAGTTTTGTGTTGGGATTTTTAGAAAGAAGCGCGTCAAGTTGCACGGCAACTTGCCCCAAAGAGAGTCCATAAAAGGAGAGTTTGTGCGCGTCTACGAGGATGTTGTACTGTTCTGTTGCACCGCCTTTGATTTCCATTTTGGCTAAATTTTCTACCCCGCCAAGGCCAGATCGCACCGCATCGACGCGCTGGGTGAGCCCTACGTAATCAAGAGGAGAATCAGGCTTGAGATAAAACGCAACAGAGAGAATGGGGATGTCAATGTCAATATCAAAGGGCCGCACCAAGGGCGCAAGGGCACCTTTGGGGAGTTGGTCCATGTTTTGCATGACCTTGTCGTAAAGCTTGACGTTTGAGATTTCGCGGTCTTCTCCGATGGTATACATGACGTTAAGCATGCCCATGTTTTGAGCGGCTACGCCATAGATGTGCTCGACCCCTTGAATTTCTTTGATTTTACGCTCAAGAGGTTTGATGATGACATTACGCACCTCTTCGGGCGAGGCGCCTGGAAGCATCACCATGATGGTGCCGCCACTGATGGCGATTTGCGGGTCTTCTTCGCGTGGGGTAATCACGAGGGCTAAGTAGCCCAGCAAGAGCAGCGTAATGCCCAAAAGCGGCGTGAGCGGGTTGTGTAAAAACGCCCTAGCGATGCGCCCTGCGATGGTGTGGGCTTGAAGAGGTTGGCTCATTGGTCTAGTCCGATACGCGCAAACATGCCCGGATACGCTGTGCCCTCAAAGGCGATTTTGAGTTTAAAGGTGTGGGTAGAGGCAACAGGAATGATGGCTTCGATGGTGCCTTGGGTGTGTAGCTCAAGAGCGGGAATTTCCACTGCTACTGTGCTTCCTGTGTGAACACGCGAAAGGTAACTTTGGGGGAGTTGGGCGTGAATGCGCAAACTCTCCATGTCTACAAGGCGTAGTGCAGGAACACCAGGCATGGCCATTTCCCCTTCACGGAGATGTTTTTGGGTGATGAGGCCATCACTGGGGGCTTTTATGGTGAGGTACGTGTATTGGTGCATGAGCGTTGCAAGTTGTGCCTTGGCTTGGTCAATTTGTTTGGCGGCGATGTCTACCATGGCGTGGAGATTTTGCACGGAAAGCTCCAAGTGCTCTACCTCGGCTTTGGCGACCATCTCTTTGGCAAAAAGGCGTTGGTGACGGGCAAGGTTAAGTGAAGCGTTTTGGAGTTGGTTGTGGTGCATTTGCCACGACAAGGTAGCTGCAGCAATCGCGAGCTCCATTTGGTGTTTAGATTGGTCGAGTTCATTGGCATCAATCTCATAGAGCACGTCCCCTTTGCGCACGCTTTTACCCTCTTCGACATGGATGCGCTTGACAAAGCCCGTGGCGCGACTCGTGATGGTGATTTCACGTTCGGATACGACGGTGCCAGAGAGGGAGAGGGCATCACCAAAGACGCAAGAATAAAGGAGAAAAAATAATATAAGAGGTTTCATGGTTGGACTCCGTGGGTAAGTTTTTCAAGGGAAAGCAAGGTTTCAACCCGCTTGTTTTTAGCGGCGTTGTGCTCCAAGATTTTACCTAAAAGCTCCGCATGTTTAATAAGCACGTCGCTCATGGAGGCAAGGTTTTCTTGGTAGCGTCCGAGGTGGTGCTCATAAATTTGCTTAAAAAGAGTAAGTTCGGCCTCAAGGCTTTGGAGTTGGTGGTCATGTTGGGCAAGTTGGGTGTGAAGCTTGGCAAAGGCCAAGGCGGTACCTTGTTTAGCAAGAGAGAGTTGGTGTTGGCTTTTAAGGTGGGCTAAACGGGCTTTTTCTAAAGCAATGCTGTGTCCGCCTCCTTGAAAGAGATTCCAACGAAACTCTACCCCAACCGTGTATGCATCGTTTTTGGAAGAGAGCTCAAGGGCTTCTTTTCCACTCCATGCGTACTGCCCCAAGAGCCCAACCGTGGGCATAAACGCAGCTTTATTGCGTTTGATGTCAAGATGTGCAATCTGGGCGCCAAGAGTGGCTTTTTGTACGTCCAAGGTCTTTTCTGGTGGCGTGCTAGGGGCTTGCAAGGCGGGTAACGTAGGCGCAATGGAGGCTACTTCGTGATTGAGTAAAAAAGAGAGTACATGTAACAACAATTTGCTGTTGGCTTGGGTGTCTTGGAGCATTCTTGAAACGCCCGCTAGACGCGCTTTTACCTCCAAGACATCTGTAGCGGTGGCGTAGCCTTCTTCGTGCATGGCTGTCGCGGTGCGCTCTAGGGCGCGGGTGTTTTTGAGCAACTCTTGCAAGGTACTCTCTTGGTCATAGAGCAAAGAAAGGGCATAAAAACTGCGTTTGAGTTCTTGGATTTTTTCCGCCAAAAGGCTTTGGGTGTCAAGGCGGCTTAGGGCGTGAAAGGTTTGGGCGATGTGGTGGCTAGCGGCACGTCTGCCGCCTGTGTAAAGAGGCACGCGCAGTTCAATAGTGGTGCTAAAGTGGTTGCGCGCTTTAGGACGGTTGAGGTCATCGGACTTTACATGTAAGACATTGGGATTGGTGCTATCAAAGTCTGCAAAACCAAAGTCTTGAAAGGTGGCCTCGCGGCTTTGGAGTTTAAACCCAAAAACATTGAGTGCATCGTTTGAGCGCGCGGCGGTTTGCACGAGGTCCACACTGCCCCAAGCGCTTGCTTCCACGCCAGAAGCATCAAGAGCGCGCAGTTGCGCTTCAAAGTCTGAAACAATAAGCTCAGGGTTGTGCTCTTGCAATAAAACAAGGGCATCATCCAAACGAAGATGTGTTAGGGGCGCGCTCCACACAAGCACGGGCACCCAAAGTAGGTATAAGAATCGTTTCACAGTTTGCCTCCCACACGAGACGATAATGGGGCGCATTATACCCCATTATCATTGCCTCCGCCTAAAAAGATAAACTTTGTTTATCAAGTTCAAAAATCTTTACATGTAAAGCTATTGGTGTAGGGCTCTTAAGGTTTTTTTGTCGATTTTCCCTACGCTGGTTTTGGCAATGCTTTCCAGAAAAACGATTTTAACAAGCATCCCTTCGCGGGCCATGACCCCTTTTTTGATGTACTCTTTGGTGTGGTGCATGAGCTCTTTTTCCAGTTTCTCGTTGGTTTGGGATTTGGGGACCACAAGGGCAAGGGGGCGTTCGCCCCAGCGGGCATCGTCTATGCCAATGACCGCGACTTCTTTCACTTCGGAGTGCTGCATGATGATGTCTTCAAGTTCTAAAGAACTCACCCATTCGCCCCCGATTTTGATGATGTCTTTGGAACGGTCGGTGATTTTTAAAAACCCTTCTTCGTCTTTATACGCCACGTCGCCCGTGTGCAAGTACCCTCCTGCCCACAAGGCTTCGCTGTTTTTGGTGTCTTTAAAATAGGCCTCTGTGAGCCAAGGGGCGCGCACCACCAGTTCGCCTGGGGTGTGGTTGGGTATTTCTTCCATCTGCTCATCCACGATTTTGATGTCCACAAGGCCGATGGGCCGCCCTGTTTTGGCGCGCAAAGTGGCTTGGGCGTCAAGAGGTTGGGTGAGCATCTGCGGGGTGAGTTGGGCGAGGGTAAGGATGGGGCAGGTTTCACTCATGCCATAGCCCGTAAAGATGTCGATACCTTTTTCAAGGGCGGCAAGGCACATGGCTTTAGGTAAGGTTGCGCCCCCGATGACCACTTTCCAATGGGACAAATCGGCCTCTTGGTAGGCCGTGGTTTGGGCGAGCATGTGCAAGATGGTTGGCACGCAGTGGGAGAAAGTGACTTTTTCTTTGACGAGCAATTCGACCAACGTATCAGGGACGTATTTCCCTGGGTACACTTGCTTAACGCCCATAAAAGTCGCGATGTAAGGAAAGCCCCACGCGTGGACGTGAAACATGGGCGTGATGGGCATGTAAACGTCATTTTGGTGAAAACTTTGGGCACTTGCTGAACCCATGGTCGCGGTGACGGTGAGGGTGTGAAGGACGAGTTGGCGGTGGGAAAAGTAAACCCCCTTGGGCATGCCGGTGGTGCCCGTGGTGTAAAAAGTCGTCGCACGGGTGTTTTCATCAAAACTTGGAAAAGTGTGGGTGGTGGCTTCTTGGGCGAGCAAGGCTTCGTATTCTCCTGTGATCTCCACCGAAGTGGGAGGAATTTCCCCCGTTTCACTAAGGAGAATGAAGTGTTTTGCGGTGTCGATGCGGCCACGGATTTGCTCTAAAATGGGAAGAAAATCGTGGTGGACTAAGATGACATCGTCTTCCGCGTGGTCGATGGTGTAGAGGATTTGTTCGGGGCTTAGGCGTACGTTGATGGTGTGCAACACCGCGCCAATCATCGGCACGGCAAAGTAACATTCCAAATAACGGTTAGAGTCGTAATCCATCACCGCAACCGTATCGCCGTGTTTGACGCCCATGCGTGTGAGGGTGTTGGCAAGTTGACACACACGGGCGTAAAATTGTGTGTAGGTTAAGCGCGTGGTGTGGTAGATGATTTCTTGGTCGGGGTTGTTGGCAATGGGGTGTTGCAATAATGAAGTAATGAGTAGAGGGTAGGAAAGATTCATGGTTGCTCCTGTGGGTTAATCCAACCATTCTACAAAGGTTTGGATAAAAAATCTGTAAAAGAGTGAAATATGATAAA